>CAXSFF010000709.1:0-2938 GCA_964236035.1 uncultured Acetobacteraceae bacterium | reverse complement strand
CGGATGCGGGCGAAGTCGATGGCGCGCGGGTAGGCCGAGCCGCCGGCGATGATCAGCTTCGGCTGCTCGGCACGGGCCAGGCGCTCCAGCTCCTCGTAGTCCAGCAGGCCGTCCTCGCGCCGCACGCCGTACTGGATGGCGCGGAACCACTTGCCTGACAGGTTGGGCGCCGCGCCATGGGTCAGGTGCCCGCCGGCCGCCAGGCTCATGCCCAGCACGGTGTCGCCGGCGTTCAGCAGCGCCAGGAACACCGCCTGGTTCGCCTGCGCGCCGGAATGCGGCTGCACGTTGGCGAAAGCGCAGCCGAACAGCTGCTTGGCACGCTCGATCGCCAGCGTCTCCGCGACATCGACCTCGGCGCAACCGCCGTAGTAGCGGCGGCCAGGATAGCCCTCGGCGTACTTGTTGGTCAGCACCGACCCCTGCGCCTCCAGCACGGCGTTGGAGACGATGTTCTCGCTGGCGATCAGCTCGATGCCGTCCTGCTGGCGGACCAGCTCCCCGCGCAAGGCGGCGGCAAGCTCCGGGTCGGTCTCGGCGACGGAGGCGTTGAAGAAGCGGTGCAGCGAGGAGATGGCGGTCTGGTCGTTCATGGTGACGTCTTTCGCGATGCGAACCCGTTATCTAACACGCGGGCGGCCAAATGGAACGGCAATGCCGTCATGGGATTTGAGCGATGAACGCGGGCACCCGGCGCACCGCGTCCTCGGTGGCGATCTCGTTGGGGCTGGCCGGTGCGGCGATTGCAGCGCCACGCCGGGGCCGCACCACGGGGGCCGGCTGCGTCGCCAGGTCGAAATCGTGCATCGCGCCCGGGTAGACCGCCAGCGTGATCCGGTTGGGCAGGCGTTCGGCCAGCGCCCGGCACGAGGCGACGGGATTGCGCTGGTCGGCCTCCCCCACCAGGATCAGCAACGGCGCGGCAGGACTCCACGCGGCGCGGTCGGCAAAGCCGCTGCACGCCGGGTAGAAGGCGATCACGCCGCGGATCAGCCCGGGCGCCAGGTCGGCCGCCGCGGTCGCTGTGGATAGCGCCGTGGTGGCGCCGTCCGACCAGCCCAGCAGCACCACGCCGCCGGCCGCCGTGCCCGGCCGTACCGTCAGCCAGCGTGCCGCCGCCAGCGTGTCCTGCCGCCGCAGCCCCGCCGCCGCCACGGCGCGGGATGGGTTGGTGCATTGCGACGACAGCCCGCGGGAGCCGAAGCTGTCGGGCAGCAGCACGATGTGCCCGTCCGCCGCCAGCCGCCGCGCCCACTCCGCATCCCGCCGCACGTTGGGGCCGGAACAGCTATGCAATTCGAGTATTGGCGCGCCCCGCGGCACCCCCTTCGGCAGGAACAACTCTGCGTTCAGCATGATGCCGTCCGGCCCGGGCACCCGCACTTGTTGCGCGACGGCGCAGACAGGGAACAGCAACAGCAGCAGGGCCAAAGGACGCATGGCACTCCTCCTATCATTCCACCCGCCGCCGCTCTACCTGTTGGCGCAGGTATTCTGAGAGGACAGCCGGATGACCGTCGGCCGCTTTCCCGCCACCCGCTTGCGCCGCAACCGCCGCGACGCCTGGACCCGGCGCCTGGTCGCCGAACACCGGCTGTCGGTCGACGACCTGATCTGGCCGATCTTCCTGATCGAGGGCACGAACCGCGCAACGTCCGTCGAGTCGATGCCCGGCGTGCAGCGGGTGACGCTCGACCGCCTCGCCGAGCACGTGCGCCCTGCCGTCGAGCTTGGCATCCCTGCCCTCGCCCTGTTCCCCAACTTGCCGCCCGAAAACAAGGATTCCGAGGGCAGCGAGGCGCTCAACCCGGACAACCTGATGTGCCGCGCCACGCGGCTGCTGAAGCGCGAGTACCCGGACCTCGGTTTGATCGGCGACGTGGCGCTGGACTGCTACACCGACCACGGCCATGACGGCGTGATCCGCGACGGCTATGTCGCCAACGACGCCAGCGTCGACGTGCTGGTGCGCCAGGCGCTGCACCAGGCGCAGGCGGGGATCGACGTGATCGCGCCCTCCGACATGATGGACGGCCGCATCGCCGCGATCCGCGAGACGCTGGACGGCGCCGGGCTGATCGACACCCGCATCATGAGCTACGCCGCCAAATACGCCAGCGCGTTCTACGGCCCGTTCCGCGACGCCGTCGGTTCCGTCAGCGCGCTGACGGGCGACAAGAAGACCTACCAGATGGACCCGGCCAACTCCGACGAGGCGCTGCGCGAGGTCGAGCTGGACCTGCTGGAGGGTGCCGACATGGTGATGGTGAAGCCTGGGATGCCATACCTGGACATCGTGCGCCGGGTTCACGAACGCTTCGGCGTGCCCACCTTCGCCTACCAGGTGTCCGGCGAGTACGCGATGATCGTGGGGGCGGCCGAGCGCGGCTGGATCGACGGCGAGCGGGCGATGCTGGAAAGCCTGCTGGCGTTCAAGCGCGCGGGCGCTGCCGGGGTATTGACGTATTTCGCCGTCGCCGCCGCCAAGCTGCTGAAGGACTGAGCCTTATGCCCGACCAGTTGCCGCCGGTCTCCCCCGAGGCCGCCGTCCGTGACCGCTACGCCGCCGGCGCGTCCGCCGCCGAGGCCGCGCTGTGCTGCCCGGTCGACTACGACCCGAGCTGGCTGGCGGCGATCCCGGCCGAGGTGATCGAGCGCGACTACGGCTGCGGCGACCCCAGCCGGCACCTGCGCCCGGGCGAGACGGTGCTCGACCTCGGCAGCGGCACCGGCAAGATCTGCTTCATCGCATCCCAGGTGGTGGGCGCCGCCGGGCGGGTGATCGGCGTCGACATGACGGACGAGATGCTGGAAGTGGCGCGCCGCAACGCCCCCATCGTCGCCGAGCGGATCGGCCACGCCAACGTCGAGTTCCGGCGCGGCCGCATCCAGGACCTTGCCCTCGACCTGGACCGCCTCGACGCCGGCCTGCGCGCCG
>CAXSFF010000708.1:0-2942 GCA_964236035.1 uncultured Acetobacteraceae bacterium | reverse complement strand
GCGCCGCCGACAAGGTGTATGAGTTCCTGTTCGTGGCGCCGGCCCTGCCGATCACGGGCGCCGTCGGCTCTCCGCTGAACCCGATCGTGATACGCTAACGACAAGACGGCAGCGCGACGCAGACCGCGCGCCGACGGGAGGACGACATGGCCAAGCTGATGACGAGGCGGACCGTTTTGGCCGCCGGCGCCGCCCTGACTGCCGCCGGCACCGTGCAGCGCGCCCGGGCGGCCGGCTATCCCACCCGGCCCGTGCGGGTGATCGTGCCGTTCGCCCCCGCCGGGCCGACCGACATCATGGCGCGCATCCTGGCCAACTACTTGGGCGCCAAGCTGAACGGATCGGTGATCGTCGACAACCGGCCAGGGGCGGGCGGCAACATCGGCACCGCGTTCGTCGCGCGTGCGGAACCGGACGGCTACACGTTGCTGATCGACTCCAGCGCGTTCGTGGTCAACCCGAGCCTGTACAGGCGCTGTCCCTACAACGCCTCCACCGACTTCGCGCCGATCAGCGAGCTGGGAACCTCCCCCAACCTGTTCGCTGCCAGCCCGGCCTCCGGCATCAAGTCGATCTCCGACCTGGTTGCCCGCGCCAAGGCTGACCCGACCGCCATCACCTATGCCAACCCCGGCATCGGCACCACGCCGCAACTGTCGGGCGAGCTGCTGAAGTTGAAGGCCGGCATCGCCATGACCTCCGTGCCGTTCGGTGGCGCCGGGCCGGCCGTGCAGGCGTTGATGGGCGGCACGACGCAAGTGGCCTGCGTCGCGCTGCCGCCTGCGCGGCCGCTGATCGCGTCCAATTCGCTGGTGCCGCTGGCCGTGACGGGCGAGAAGCGGTGGTTCGATCTGCCGGACGTGCCCACGATGGTGGAGCTGGGCTACGCCGATTTCGTGGCCGACACCTTCCAGGCCTTCCTGGCGCCCGCCAAGACACCGCCCGACATCGTGGCGCTGCTGGCAAGGACGTCGATCGAGATCCTGCAGGACCCGAAGATCAGCGCCCAGCTGCACGATGCCGGGTTGGAGGTCGTCGCCAGCACGCCCGAGGCGTTCGCGAAGCGCATCGCGTCGGAAATCCCCAAGTGGCGCGACATCATCGTGCAGGCCAAGATCGAGCAGGTCTGATCCCCGGTGCGGATCACCGCCATCCGCGAGCGGGCCGTGCCGGTGCGGTCGGCCATGCGCAACGCCGCATTCGACTTCTCGGAGATGACGACATCCGTGGTGGCGGTCGTCGTCGACTCAGGCCGGGGCGGCGGGCCAGTGACGGGCTACGCGTTCAACTCGACCGGCCGCTATGCATGCGGGGCGGCAATGCGGGAGCGGTTCATCCCGCGCCTGCTGTCCACCCCGGCGGAGGAGCTGCAAGACGCGGACGGGCTGCTGGACCCGGCAAGGTGCGCCGCCCGCATGGCCGTGCGCGAGAAGCCCGGCGGCGACGCGGAGCGCGCAGTGCCGATCGGCACGATCGAGGTTGCCATCTGGGACGCGCTGGCCAAGGTGCTGGAACGGCCGCTGTGGCACGTGCTGGCGGAGCGATACGGCGATAGTGCCACGCGCCGGGCCGTGCCCGTGTACGTGGGCGGCGGCTGGTACCAGCCCGGCGACGACCTGGCCGCCCTGCGGGACGAGGTACGGCGGCACTTGGGCGCCGGCTACACCGCGCTGAAGATCAAGACCGGCGGAGTTGCGCTGGACGATGATTGCCGTCGGCTGGATGCGGTGCTCGGCATCCTGCGCGATCCGGCGCGCCTGGCGGTGGACGCCAATGGCGCACTGCCCCACGCACGCGCCGCCGACTACGCCAACCGCCTGGCGCCCTATGGCCTCCGCTGGTTCGAGGAGCCGTGCGCCCCGCAGGCCTTCGACCAGTTCGCCCGCCTGGCTGCGCAGTATGCCCCGCCCCTGGCCACCGGCGAGAACCTGTTCTGCCTGGCGGATGTCGAGAACCTGCTGCGGTTCGGCGGCTTCCGGGCTGGCCACGACATCCTGCAGGTCGATCCGCCGCAAGCCTACGGCATCGCCGCCTACGCCGCGATGGTGGCGCGGGTGGAGGCGATGGGCGGCAGCCGCCAACAGGTCTTCCCGCACGGCGGCAACATGATGTCGTTCGCGGTTGTGGCCGGCCTCGGCCTGGGCGGGTGCGAGGCGTACCCGGACGTGTTCGGCGCGTTCGGCGGCTATGCCGACGGCATGACCGTCACCGATGGCGCGCTGAACCTGCCGGACGCTGCCGGCATCGGCTTCGAACGGCAACCGGCGCTGTACGCCTTGATGCAGGAGTTGGCGGCGTGACCCGCTTCGGCCGCAACCGCGACTACTACGCCGGGGCGCTGACTGCGCTGATCGGCGCCGGCGCGATCTACCAGGGCGCCCAGTACGGCATCGGCAGCCTGTCCAGCATGGGGTCCGGCTTCTTCCCCGTGGCGCTTGGGGCGGGGATGGTGGCGATGGGCGTCCTGATGGCGCTGTCCCGCTCCCCCGCTTCCGCGGACCATGCCGCGCATACGCCGGATTGGCGCGGGGCGGCGGCGATCACGGCGGCCGTGGCCCTGTTCATCGCCTTGGCCGACCGCGCCGGCCTGGCGCCCGCCACCTTCGCCTGCGTGTTCGTGGCCGCCCTGGGTACCCGCGCCACCAAGCTGGCCGAGGCGGCGATGCTGGCGATCGGGGTCACCGTGTTCGGCGTGCTGCTGTTCCGCTATGGGCTGCAAGTCCAGTTCCCCATCATCCGCGGAGTCCTGCAGTGACCCTATCCGGCTTCGTCGGCCTGGCCCACGGCTTCGTCGTGGCGCTGGAGCCGCACAACTTGATGTGGTGCTTCGTGGGCGTGCTGGTCGGCAACATGGTCGGCGTGCTGCCGGGCATGGGCGTGCTGTCGTCCATCTCCATCCTGCTGCCGCTCACCTTCTCCATGCAGCCCGTGGGGGCGCTGCT
>CAXSFF010000707.1:0-2943 GCA_964236035.1 uncultured Acetobacteraceae bacterium | reverse complement strand
ACGGCCGACTTCAGGATGGCGGCGGCATCCAGCCCTTCGGCGGCGTGGGCCTCCAGCAGGGCGGCCAGCATCAGCGCCATGCCGCCGACCCAGGCCCAGGCGCCGAGCGGCGCGGGGCGCGGCAGCAGCCGCGAGGGAACGAGCGGCCCGGCGGCGTGGCGCCAGGCCAGCAGGCCCAGCAGCGCGAAGGCCAGCACCGGGCCGCTGACGTAGAGGCCGCCTACGGCATAGATGACCCATGTTGCGCCGATCGCTCCGGCGATAAGCCGCTCTTCCGGCGTTGCGGGCCGGCAGTCCTCTCCAGCATCAGTGTCAGCAGCGTCGTCCGCAGCCATGCGAGCACCAGGATCATTGCGATGAGAAGGGTTGCTGCCAGGGTGCCCGCGGCGGTCAGCAGCCGGGACGGCGACGTCGGGCGCTCCGGCAGGTCTGGCTCTTCCAGCGTCTGCAGCAGCGGGTAGGAAACGTAGAGGTCTGCCTTGCTTGTGTCGCCGCGGGCCAGGGCGGAGGCGAAGACCGCCTCGGCGACCTGCACGTCGTGCGCCAGCTCGTCCAGGGTGGACGCTGCGGGCGCGAGGTCCATGACGCGCGCGCGTTCCTGCTCCATCTGCTCGCGCAAGCGGGCTGCGAGCGCGGCTGCGGCCTCTGTCTCCGCGGCCTGGCCGAGCAGCCGCTCGAACAGCCGCGCGCGTTCGTCGCGTATGCTCAGGTCGCGCGCCTTGGCGGGGTCGCGGCGCACGCCGGTCAATTCGCTGATGCGCGCCTGCACCCGGCTCTGCACGCTGGCCCGCTCTGCCTGCAGCTCCAGGAGTCTCGGGCTGCCCGCGCCGCGGATGCCGGACAGGGTCGCGAGTTCGGTGTCCTCCTTGCCCATCTGCTCAAGCAGCGGCTGCACTGTCGGGTCGGCGCGCAGCATCATTGCCTGGTTCGCCTCCGCGGCTGTAACGCCGAGCAGCCGGGTCAGCTCGCCCTGCGACGCCCGCGCGACCGCAAGCCGGGCTTCGGCTTCCTGCTGCTGCTGCCGCAGCCGGTCCACAGCGGCAACGATCCCTGCGTACTGCTCGATAGTGGCGAGTCCGGACCGGGCTTCGTGCTCGATTAGCCGGCGCCGCGCGTTGGTGACCCGGCTGCGGTAGCCGGCGAGCACGGCTCGGCTCGACCGATCGCGCACTGCAATCTCGTCGGACCGCAGGGTGTCCAACATCTCTTGGAAAGCATCCCGCAGCGCCTCGGCGCGCAGGCGCGCCTGCTCGGCGGTTTGGCCGGTCTCCTTGACCTGGATCAGCTTCGTCTGGTCCATCAGATCGACCCGGGGGATCGGGAACAGCCGCGAGATCTCGTCTGTCCGCTCGGCCGCCGCGGCGATCGCGCGGTGACCCATCAGCATCCGCCGGTAGTTCTCGGTCGGGCTGATGTCCGGGCTCGAGAATGCAGGCGGGCTGCCGGAGCTCGCCTGGCCGATCGCGGGCAGGTTTATCGCCGAGGTCGTGCCCGCGCCTGGCAGCACGAATACGAACGTGCTGGTCCACGTGCGCGGCGCCAGCAGCAGGTAGCCTCCTGCGAGGGTCCAGACTGCGGCGAGCGAGATGCTGCCTGCCAGCAAGTGGCGGCGCAGGCTTCCGTCAGCTGGCCCCATCGCTGCCAGTGCCGCGGCAGCGCGCCGCAGGCGGGCCGGCTTCCTGCGCCCGGCGACGAAGAGCTGGGCGTCCATCGGCTGCACCGCCATTACAGCTTGCCGATCGAGGCGGAGATCACGGCCTGCGTCAGCGTCGAGACAAGGTCGCGTATGTTGGTGGTCGTGCTGTCGTAGCAGGCGATGGCGTCGTTGGGCAGGATCACCGGATCGAACCCGGCCCGGTCCCGCCTGCGCATCAGCGCCTCCAGCCGGCGCTCGATGGCTTCGCTTTCCCCGGTGAGTGGGTTGACGGAAACCAGCACCACGTAGCGGTCGGCGTTCACGAAGCGGGTGCCGCCGACGCAGTTCGCCCCGATCGCGGCCTGCAACAGCCGGGTGCCGTATGGGAAGTTCGTGCTGTCATGGTTGATTGCGGCGCCGGCGTTGTTGCCGGCCGGGGTCACGAGGTTGCTGATGAACGTCCGCACGCCGGGCGGCGTGATCGGCGACGGCCGGGCCAGGGCTGGCTGGAAGCAGCCGCGGCTGGGCACTTCGACGCGGTCGCCGTTCACCAGGATGGCGTCCTCCACCGGTGCTCCGGTCATGAAGCCGCTTACGTCTATCGTGGTCCGGCGCCCGGCGCGCACCAGCGCCACCCGGGTCAGGTCCGCGTCGGGGCGCACGCCGGCGGCGGACGACAGCGCGGCGCTCAGGGCGAGCCCCGGGGCGCTGTCGCCGGCGGCCGCCTCCCGCAGGGGGTCGGCGTGGTTGATGTCATGCACGTTGATGGTCACGCGGCCGGGCTCGAACACAGCCCCGGAAACCAGCACCTGCACGGCGGCGCGGTCCAGCAGCTTGAGGGAGGCACGGGCGAAGCCTGGCTTGAAGCGGTTGCGGGCGACCAGGCGCCGCGAGAGGTCTGCCTCTGCTTCGGCTGCCGTCCGTCCACGGACGTCCAGGGTGCCGATGCCTTCCAGGTCCAGCTTGCCGCCTTGGCTTACCTTGTAGGTGCCGGTCGGCGCGTCGTCGCCGGGCAGGACTATCTTCACCATGTCGCCGGCCGACAGCGGCGCCACGGCGGCTGGCAGGCGGACCTGCGCCTCCCCGGGTCCGGCGTCAGACGACGCGACGGCTGGGCTGGCCGTGCAGCGAGCGGCGTTCCAGCGCCCGGCCGCGCTGCGGTCTGTGGTCTCGGACGGCATTGGGCGCCGCTCGGCCATGTAGCCGGTGCGATCGAGCGTGGCTTCGTCGTCCGGCGGCCCGAAGGCGTAGCAGCCGGACAGCAGCAGCGCCAACAGGGCAAGGGTGGCGAATTGACTGGCCGGAGT
>CAXSFF010000706.1:0-2945 GCA_964236035.1 uncultured Acetobacteraceae bacterium | reverse complement strand
GAGCGCGGCACCAGCTTCTACGCCGCCCTTCCAGCCCACTGAGCGGGGCCTTGCCTGCCGGCTCGCCGTCGCCATCGACTGCTTCAGCAGCACGGGTCCGGCCGATTGAAGGGCAAGGTGGTGACCAGCATGGCCGCAACACAGGGAACTTGGCCTTGGCGTCGAGTACGGTGCGAACTCCGTCCTCCTGCCAGCGTTGCGGCTTCAAACCAAAGGACGCCTGTCATGTTGGCTAAATCCATGTCGTCGTTGGGCTTGCTATGTGCCCTGTGCATCGGGTCCGCGAATGCCCAGTCAACGACATCCCCGCCTGTCAACCCGCCGGATACCACGACACCGGCCCGCAACCCTGTTCTCGGCGACCCGGCTCCGGCGCCGGATGTGGTGCGGGAACCAGAAACGTCTGCGCGCGCTGCTGGCGACGCGAAAGCCGATAAGCAGCCACCGGGCACCGAAAACGGCAATCAGCCGGATCGTGCGGCGGCTGGAGGCGGCGCCCGCTAGATCGCATCCTCTGACGTCCGCGTGCCCTGAAAAGGTCGTGGGCGCGCTCGCCTTGGGCCACCTGCACGTCTTTGGTCGGGCACGCGGCATATCCGGTGTCGCAGCGCGCGGAAAGGTAGCTGCCGCCACCGCCCTTGGCCGGCAGTGTGCGGGTGACCTGGAACGCCTCGACCTGCGCCAGCGGGACCACGTAGAGCGCATCCTCGCAGAAGATCAGCGCCTCCCCGTCGGCCGAAAACCCGAACGCGCCACGGAACCGCGCGAGGTCGGCAGGAGGCTCGCGCATGAACTCCAATTGCGTCTCGGCGAACATGGTTTGTCCAAGGCCGGCGCGGGGCCGCACTGGCGTCCAGTTGCGGGTCGTGCCCATGGGCACGAAGCCGTCAAGCCAGGCCCGGTCACGCGGCGAGAGCGGCAGCCGCCACCCCGTCTGCACCGTCACCGAACAGGCCGTGGCGAGCCGCGGATCGCGGCGGTGCGCGGGATTGTTCGGTTTTGCCCCGGATTGCTTCCCAGGCGGCCAGACGATCAAGGTGACGGAGGCGGCGCCCCAGCGCCAATCGACCCGCCGGGTATTGTACTGGTCCGCGACCGCGTTGGCTCCCAGATGCTGCGCGAACCCTCCGGCGGCGGAGAGGATGTTCGCCTCCGTGTCTTCACCGATCGAAACATGGGTCGAGAGCGTCACGGGCGGCATCTTGGGCGAGTAGCGCGGAAACGCCTGGAAGCCGAACGGCCACAACATCCCTGGCAGCGGCGGAGGGCGCACATCGAGCGGCACGAGATCCCACTGATAGGGGTTGTCGGCGTGGACGCCGTATCGCGCGGCCAACTCGCCGCGGGTCGCGCGCCACGGCAGGCCCGCCACATCCAGCCAGCCCGGCACGGGGTTGCCGCTGTGCCCCGGCTTCGCCGAGGGTGGCAGTAGGGAGAGCTGCCACGCCAAGGGCTGGACCAGGCGGTTCCAGAGCGCGCGGGGGTTCATGGTCCCCCGCAAACTTGCGGTGAGACGAAGGCCGCCCCTGCCCGTTTGGCCGTGGGCGAATAGTTGGCTTCGGAGCGCTGGAAGCTGTGGCGGACATGGAGCCGGGTGGCCGGGCCGCGAAGCGGAGGTGTTGAACCATCGCCTGCCTGCCGCGCTGTAGGCTTGACGGAACGACGGAGGTGCAGATGGACGACGCACGGATTTGGGGATCGGAGGAAGGTCTCTGGACGGGTGACCCGGAGAACTATCATGCCACGATCGACGAGCAGTGCCTCATGGTGCTGCCGGCCAAGCCCTTCATCGTGACCGGGCGGCAGGCGGCGGAGGCGGTTTCCAGCACGCCGCGCTGGACCAAGGTGATGTTGACGGAGCGGCAGGTCACCCGGCCGCAAGAAGGGCTGATCGTCATCGCCTACATGGCAAGAGGGGAGCGGGAGGGTGAACAGGCGTACGAAGCACACTGCACGACGGTCTACCGCCGCCTTGAGCATGACAAGTGGCAGGTGGTCCAGCACCAGCAGACGCCGCTGCTGGCCTAGCGGATCGAAGCTGTCCCGGACGACGACAAATGAGGGGTTCGCAAGCTCGCCTGCCATTTGGCCAACATTCGAAGCTGGTTTCCTGCCAAGGAACTTCGAAGTCGGGAATGTTAGGTGCTTGCAACGATATCCCCATGACGCCGCCAGGTGGGATGTTCAGGACTGGACACCCGTATTGATCAGTGCTGTTTGCTGAACTGTCATCAAGGAAAACCATGTCTCCTTGTCCCGTAAGCCAAAAATCGGCGGTTCCACCAGAAAACTGAATCACGTCGTCACCCCTGCCGCCGTTTACCGTGTTGAAGCCATTTCCAAGAGTTGCGTTGTTGTTCCAGCCATGAAGCATGATCGTGGAGTTGCTGGCCTTGAACCTAGCAGAAGCGGCCGGGGCTGGGGGCGCATCGCTGACGTTCGCGCGAGGGCCACTCGGCGCCGCATTCCTGCCACGGCGCCGCCACAAGCATCGGCTCTTCTTCCATGCGGCGGTCCGCCTATCGTGACTTGCGGCCGGCGGCAGCCTCAAGCGACGCAACAAGGGAAGAGTGGCATGGACAAGAAGTTGGCGGGCCTGCTCGGCGCGATGGGCACGCTTGCGGCCATCGCGCCGTCGCAGGCAGCAGCGCCGAGTTTCGAGGAGGCGATGCGGGCCGAGAGCTACGCCGACTTGCTTCGGCCGATCCCGAATGCAGCGGCGCTGCTGGAGAGGTCGAACGCCGTTGCGGCGGCCGAGCCACGTCCGCAGGTCATGGAGGTGCAGTATCACCACCATCATAGGTTCTACCAGCCCGGTTACTATGACTCGCCTGGTTACTATGGTCCGCCCGGTTACTATGGCCCGCCCGGCTACTATGGTCCGGTCAACCCGACCCCGGACTACTACCGGCCACGCCACCACCACCACCACCATCACCATCACC
>CAXSFF010000705.1:0-2950 GCA_964236035.1 uncultured Acetobacteraceae bacterium | reverse complement strand
GCAGCGCCAAGGCCCGGCCCAGCCCGCTGGCCGCCCCGGTGATGAAGGCCCGCCGCCCCGGGTGGCGGCGCCCAAGGGCGGCTGCGCCGTTCTCCCGACCTGGAAAGGTTGCATGTCGCAATGGACCCAGGCCTGCTCCCTCCTTCGGGCGAGGGAGCAGGCCGTGGCCTTTGCGGCGTGCATAGCCGCCCTGCTCTTGCCCATGGGGGTCATCCATCATCGCCTGTTCCTTCTGCCGTCCAGTTTCCTTGCATTCCCGATGCGCTTGCTTGCCGCTTGGGGTTCGGGTGGGCACATGGGAGAACGTCCTTTCCGCTTTGAGGCTGGTCTTGTCCGGGCGTTTGCTGCTTCCGGCCCTGTCGGCCTCAGCCGTGCAAACCTTGCCCGCGCTCGGACACGCCACCACCAACCCGGCTGCGATCTGCGGCGGCCCCCCCCCTGGCTCGGCACGACGCTCCGCCGCGTCCCACAGCCGTCACAGGCGTGCGACGGCTGATTTGCCCCAGCATGGTCGCACGGTCCCGTTGCGCGTGCGTGCGCGCCGGTTTCGCCGTGTTTGCCCGGCCTGCCCCTGACGAAACCCTGGCCGAGCAGCCAGGGAGAGCGCTCCTCCGCCTGGATGCAACGCACGGTCTGCATGGCCCAGGACAGCCCCAAGGTTGAGCCGACCCATCCAAGCCACTGGTTGCCGGATCGGTGCAGCATTGCCGGTCTGGTCAGCGATGGCCGAAGCCATTGATCGCGCTTGCGTCTCGCAGTGATCGCATAGCGGCGAATATGGAACGCGCCTGTCCAGCGCATGAGACATTTCCTGACGACTCCGATGCTCGTCCGCAGGGTAGCATCCATAAATCAGAACTTAGTCCTGGCCGGTCGCGGGGCGATTTGGATGAGCAGGACGGCGCGAGCGCAGCTTGGCGATGCTGGATGGCATTTGCCCGGCCAGGAATGAGGATGATGTGGTGCTAGAGATTGTTGGCCGCCTTGATCGCCTGCCGGACGGCGATAACCAGATCAGCACCGTCCAGGCCGACGGCGGCTATGATCCTTCCTCGGCCCGCGACCGGCTGATCTGCAGCGCGGCCTATGCGGCGGGATGCACGGCTGCGGTGCTCTACACCTTTCTGGATTGCGGGCTTGCGGTGTCCGGGTGCTTCGGCGCGCAGGCGTGCCTGACAGCGGAGACCGAGCAGTGGCTGCTGGCGGAGGCTGCCGCCATCCCGCCGGAGGGGGTTCTGGCCATCAGCGATGGCGTCCGCGACCTCGGCCCCGCCGTCACCGGCCTGGTGCTGGCGAACGGGGCGCCGGCGCTGTTCATGGCAGCCGTCCATGTCCGCGCCTCCGACGGGCGGCTGCGTGGCGTCCTGGTCGTGGCGGACCACATGTGCCATGGCGGCCTCAATCCCGCGCAAACCTACGTTCTGACCACGCATGGGCTGCAGATCGGCATCAACCTGAAGACACGCAGCCTCTACGGCGCCAGGCAGGCCGGACGGCCCGAGGTGTCCAGCACGGAGCGCCTGCGCCTGCTGGAGTCCGTCGTCGTGCACGCCAACGATGCCGTGCTCATCACCGAGGCCGAACCCATCGACCTGCCGGGACCGCGCATCGTCTACTGCAATGCGGCCTTCACCAAGACGACCGGCTACACCGAGGCCGAGGTGCTGGGCCGCACGCCCCGCATCCTGCAATCGGCGCACGTGGACCGCCCGGCGCTGGACCGGCTGCGCCGGTCGCTCGAACGGTGGGAGCCGATCGAGGTCGAGCTGCTGAACGTCCGCAAGGACGGCACGGAGTTCTGGGTCGAGCTGAGCATCGTGCCCGTCGCCGACGAGACCGGGTGGTACACCCACTGGGTGTCGGTGCAGCGCGATGTCAGCCACCGCAAGAAGGCCGAGGAGGTAGCGACCCGGGCGCGCATCGCCGAGGTGGAGAACCGGGCGCTTGCAGCCGAGATCCAGGAGCGCAAGCGGACCGAGGAGAAGCTGCTCCATGCGGCGTTCCACGACGACCTGACGCAGTTGTGGAACCGCGCCTACCTCATGGACCGGCTCAACCTGGTGCTGGCGCCGACCGAGGCAGGCTCCGGAAGGCCGGGGACGCACCGGCGGCGGGTCGGGTGCTCGGTGCTGTTCCTCGACCTCGACCGCTTCAAGCTGGTCAACGACAGCCTGGGGCATAGCGTCGGCGACCTGCTGCTGGTGGAGGTGGCCCGCCGGCTCCGGGCCTGCGTCAGGCCGCAGGACATCCTGGCGCGCATCGGGGGCGATGAGTTCGCCGTGCTGATCGACGGCCTGGACGGGATCGGCATCGCGGTGGAGGTGGCCGAGCGCATCATCGAGTCGCTGAGCCAGCCTGTCACGCTTGGCAAGCATGACGTGTTCGCCATGTGCAGCGTCGGCGTGGTGCAGGCGACGGAGCTGTACCGCAGGCCCGAGGAGCTGCTGCGCGACGCGGACCTCGCGATGTACGACGCCAAGAAGCGCGGCTGCGGCGGCTACGCCATCTTCAACAACTCCATGCACGCCGGCGCCGTCGAGGAGCTGGCGCTGCAGACGGACCTGCGGCAGGCCATGGCCGGCAACCAGTTCCGCCTGTACTACCAGCCGATCTACAGCTTGGCCGGCGGTCGCCTGACCGGGGTGGAGGCGCTCATCCGCTGGGAGCACCCCGCACGCGGGCTTGTGCTCCCGGAAACCTTCATCCCAATGGCGGAGGAGATCGGCATCATCCGCGACATCGGCCGCTGGGTGCTGCGGGAAGCCTGCGGCCAGATGCGGCGGTGGCAGGCGGAGAACGTGGCGTGCGACGCGCGGATCAGCGTCAACGTTTCGGGCGACGAGCTGCGCGAGCGCGGGTTCGTCCAGGAGCTGCGGGCCGTCCTGCGCTCGTCTGGCCTGGACCCGCAGCGGCTGCAGTTGGAGATCACGGAAAGCGTGTTCCTGCGCCA
>CAXSFF010000704.1:0-2952 GCA_964236035.1 uncultured Acetobacteraceae bacterium | reverse complement strand
CCGACGAGGCGCGGACGCGGGGTGCAACGGCGGCGACTCCCGTGATGTTGGATGACGGCGGCCATGATGCCGCCGAAGGGCTGCGCAGCTGGGCTGCGACTGTCATGAACACGTCGCAGCAGGCGGTGGTGACCGGTCTTCAGGCGATCCGCGGCAACATCAAGCTCGTGCTGGTCGTGTTGGCCGCCGGGGTGGTCTATGGCCTTTGGAATGCGGCCATGTCGGTGCGGCGGCGCTGGCGTGCGGCAGGCGCGATGCTGGCCTTGCGGCCTCTGGAGGCGCGGCGTCAGCCAGGGCCACGGGTTTCCACCCAGCCGCTCCTGAATAATGGCTGAGGCCGGCACGACGAGCCTGGCCGGGCCTGCCAGCAAAACTCACAAGGCCGGCACGTTGCCGCTGCGGGCGCCGATCCTGGTGGCGCTTGCCTGTCTTGCGGTGATCGGGCTGCAGGTTTACCGCGAGTGGGTCGCCTACGACGTGGAGCTTCGCGAAACGCGCACGTCGATGGCCAACCTTGCGAGCGCCCTGACGCAGCATGCCGAGGACACGGTCAGCCAGGCCGATACTGCTTTGGCAGGTCTTGTGCAGCGGCTCGAGTTCGAGGGTGGGTCAAAGGTCGACGTCGCGCACCTGAACAGCTTCCTGAGCACACGATTTTTCGAGATGCCCAGCGTGCGTGAGTTTGTCGTATTCGGCGAGGATGGCAGCCGCATCGCAAGCTCGACGGCGAGCGATGACGGCAATGCCCTGGATAGCGACTATTTCCGTCATCATCGCTATGATCCGAATCATGGGCCATTCATTGGCATGCCGGTCCAAAACGACGCCGATGGATTATGGTATTTTACCTTGTCCCGCCGCGTTAAACATGCCGATGGCGGCTTTGCCGGCGTCGCCGTCGCGATGATCGACATGGCCTATTTCGTCGACCATTACGCTCAATACGACCTTGGTCCCGACAGCTCGATCTCGCTTGTCACCACGGCTGGAATCCTGCTCGCCAGAAATCCGAGCGAAGAGCAATTTATCGGCATGAATCTCTCAAATGGCCTGCTTTTTAACAAGTTGCGGGAACAATCCGCCGGCAGCTACACGACTGTTGCAATCACCGATGGCGTGCGACGGGTTATCGGCTACCGGGAAAGCGGCCGCTACCCGCTGGTGACAACCGCCGCGATGTCCGAGGACCAAGCCCTGGTCAATTGGCGCGCCGATGCTTGGACGCACGCTGTCATCGTGGCCGCCCTCACGGGCATGATCGGGCTGCTCGGCTTGTACCTGATACGCCAGATGAGATCCCGGCACGCCAGCGAGGCGTGGCTGCGAACCAGCGAGGCGCGCTACCGCCTGCTTGCCAAGAGCACGACCGACGCGGTCATGTGCCTGGATCTGACGTTGCGGCGCACTTACGCATCACCGGCCTGCCAGACGATATTCGGCTACAGCGCAGAGGAGATGGTGGATCACACCCCGGCCGACAGCCTGCATCCCGATGATGTCGAGGATACCTACCGGCGACTGCGCCTGCTGCTTGCTGGGGACGCCGAGCGCGAGCAGGCCACCTGCCGCGTGCACCATAGCCAAGGCCGCTGGATTTGGGTCGAGGCGAACCTTGCTTCGGTCCGAGACGAGATCACTGGCCGGCCGGTGTCGATCACCTGCTCGATCCGCGACATTTCCGAGCGGAAGGCCCAAGCCGACAAGTTGAGCGTGGCCAACAAGGACCTGGAACGCATGACCCGGCATCTCGCGCGGGCGCGGGACCAGGCCGACCAGGCGAACCAGGCCAAAACCCGCTTCCTGGCCGGCATGAGCCACGAGTTGCGGACGCCGCTGAACGGCGTGCTGGGCTACGCCCAACTACTCCACCTCGAAGGTGGCCTAACCGTCATCCAGGCACTCCGGGTGACGGCCATGCTGGGCGCCGGCACGCACCTGCTCGACATGATCAACCGGGTGCTGGACTTCTCGGAAATCGAGACGGGGCATGTCGGGGTGCAGGCCGCCGCGATCGACTTGCGCAGCGTGGCGGAACTTTGCCTTGACCTGGTTCGCCCGGCGGCGGCGGCCAAGGCGCTCACGCTCGGGTTCTCCGCGTCGCCAGGCGTTCCTCGATCCATCACGGCCGATCCGACGCGGCTGCGTCAGGTGCTGCTCAATCTGCTTGGCAACGCGATCAAGTTCACGTCCGCGGGCGGGGTTGAACTGCGCCTTCATCTGGCGGAGGGCGGCGTCAGCTTGCGGCTGGAGGTGGCGGATACCGGGCCGGGCATCAAGGCCGAGCATCGTCACCGGCTGTTCCAGGATTTCGAGCGGCTCGACACCATGGCCACCCAAACGACTGAAGGGGCCGGCCTCGGTCTCGCCATATCGGCCAGGCTTGTGGCTGCCATGGGCGGCTGCCTCAGTTTCCAGGACAACCCAGACGGCGGCAGCATGTTCTGCCTGGACCTGCCGCTCGCCGCCCCGGGGCCGGCCGCTGATTTCAAGGCGGCTAACCCACCGGCCATGCCAGCATCGACGCGTGCGCTGCGCGTCCTGGTGGTCGACGACGTTGCCATGAACCGTGATATCGCGAGCGCTTTCTTGCGCGCCGCAGGTCACCACGTCGTCTGCGCCAAAGGTGGCCAGGAAGCCGTCGCGGCGGTTGCCGTCGCGGCCTACGACGCCGTGCTGATGGATGTGCGCATGCCCGAGATAGACGGTCTCGAGGCAACGCGCCGCATCCGAGCGCTGCCAGGCGCAAGGGGTCTGGTTCCGATCGTGGCCCTGACCGCGCAAGCCTTCGCCGAGCAGGTCAAGGAATGCCGTGAGGCCGGCATGGACGCTCACTTGGCCAAGCCATTTTCCCCGACCGCCTTGGTTGACATCGTCGTGCAGGTGGCATCGCCAGGGCTGGCGGGAAGGAACGCTGCCGCGGGGACCGCCGTGTTGGCCAATTCCATGCCGGCG
>CAXSFF010000703.1:0-2952 GCA_964236035.1 uncultured Acetobacteraceae bacterium | reverse complement strand
GGCCAGGTTGAGCACCGGGTTGTGAATGTGCAGCTGCGGGTCGCCGTCGCGGGACCGGTCGGGGCCGCCGCCGCCGCGACGGCGCACGCCATCGAGGCGCAGCGCCCGGGCGCCGTCCGCGTGGTCCCTACTGCCGGCATGCCGATGTTCGCCGCCTCGGTCGCGGACGCCGACCGTAGCGTGCTGGCGGCGCTCGCGACCCGGCCGCAGCCGGAGGATACGCCCGAACTGGTGCTGTGCGGCCACGCCGAGGGTTCCGCCCCACGCGGCGACCTAGTGGTGTTCGCCGGGAGCGATGGCCCCACGCCCGCCCGGCTGGACGGTTTCGACGCCGTGTTCGCCTCGTCCCCTGCGGAGGCAAGGGCGCTGATGGATGCCGGGATCGGGGTCCCCGTGCTGAATGTCGGCCTAGCCGGCATGGCACAGGCTGCGGCGGCGCTCCTGCTTGCCCTGCCGCTGCAGGAAGTCCGCCTCGCCTGGATCAGCAGTTGGGGCGTCCGCTGCGGCGTCGCCGAGTACTCGCGCGCCTTGGTCGACGCCTTGCCCCGCGAGGGCGTCGCGCTGTCGATCCTGGCGGACGACCGCGCGCAGGCCGACGGTCCCGTGCGCCCGGCCTGGCAAGCCGGCGGCCATGACACCGACCCGCTGCTCGCGGCCATCGGGCGGGCGGACCCGGAGGTGGCGGTCATCCAGCACCAGCCCGGCCTGCTGCCCTGGTCCACCTTGGCCGTGCTGCTTGACGCAATGGCGCTGGATGGCCGCATCGTTCTGGTCACGCTGCACAACACCCGCCACCTGCTGGAACTGGACGCGGACGCGCGCGCCGCGACGGTGGCGGCCCTGCGCCAGGCCGCGCGCGTGCTGGTGCACACGGCGGCCGACGTGGCGACCCTGGCCGGTCTGGGCATCGCCGACCGCGTGACCCTGCTGCCGCACCCGGCGCCGCCGCCCACGGCCATCCCGCCACGGCAGGCGTCGGCCGATGCCCCCGTGATCGGCTGCACCGGGTTCTTCCTGCCGGACAAGGGCATCGGCGCGCTGATCGAAGCCGTCGCCAGCCTGCGTCGACGCTGGCCGGACGTGCGGCTGCGGCTGGTCAACGCCGAGTATGGCGACCCCGCCTCCGCCGCCGAGATCGCCGCCTGCCGCCGGCTCGCCGAGGCGGCGGGTTTGGCCGTGGAATGGCACACGGAGTTCATCCCGCTCCCGCGGCAGGCGGCGTTGCTGGCCGGCTGCGACCTGCTGGCGCTGCCGTATCAACGCTCGCTAGAAGCATCGAGCGCCGCGCTGCGCAATGCCCTCGCCAGCGGCGTGCCCGTCGCCGTCACCCCATTGCCGCTGTTCGACGAGGCGGATGGCGCCGTGTTCCGGCTGCCTGGCTGCGACCCCGCGGACATCGCCGCCGGCCTCGCCGAGTTGTGGGCTGACACGGACTGTCAGCGCCAGATGAAGACAGCGGCGGAGGCTTGGCTGGCCGAACGCGCGGCCTCCGACATCGCCCGCCGCCTGCATGGGATCATCCGCGGGCTGGCGGCGCAGCGCCGGGTGGGCGCCCCGCTCGACGGCGCGCCCTGGCCGGGCCCATGAGCATCGCGCTGCGCTCGGTCGGGTTGCGGCGTGGCGGCGCGGTGGTGTTCGACGACCTCTCGGTAAGCCTGGACGACGACCGGGTCGGCTTGGTGGGCGACAACGGCGCCGGCAAGAGCAGCCTGTTGCGACTGGTCTGCGGGTTGCTGCTGCCGGATGCCGGGTCGGTGCGGGTGCACGGCCTCGACACCCGCGCCGATCGGCGGCGCTTCCCGGGCGTGGTCGGCATGATGTTCCAGAACCCGGACGACCAGATCATCTTCCCGACCGTGCTGGAGGAACTGGCGTTCAGCCTGACCGCCCTTGGCGAGCCCCGTCGTGAGGCGCGCCGCCGGGCGCGCGCGTTCCTCGACGCCCGCAGCCTCGGCGATTGGGGCGAGCGGGCGGTGAGCGCGTTGAGCCAGGGCCAGCGGCAGTTCCTCTGCTTACTGTCGCTGGACATCGCCGAGCCGCGCGTGCTGCTGCTGGACGAGCCGTTCGCCAGCCTCGACCTGCCGAGCCAGGCGGCGCTGATGCGGCAGATCCATGGCTCCGGCCGCCAGGTGCTGCTGGCGACCCACGTGCTGGACCAGGTGCAGGACTTCCCGCGCGTGCTGTGGTTCGCCGGCGGCCGGGTGCAGGCGGACGGACCCGGCGCCGCCGTGTGCGCCGCCTACCGCGCCGACGTGGCGGCCCGGGTCGCTTGAGGAGCCTGTACCGGGAGCGGCGCACCTGGCTGCACGCGGCGCCGGCGTGGCTCAAGCTCACGGGCCTGTCCGCCGCGGGCACGCTGCTGTTCGCCGTCGGCAGCGTGGCGTGGCTCGCCGCCATGTTCGCTGCCGCCGCGGTGTCCTACGCATCGCTGCGGCCGGGCTGGCGCGGGCTGCGCGGGCTGACCGTGGTGTTGGCCTTGATCGTCGCCTTCCACATCGCGCTAGGGACGGGGCCGGCCGGGCTGCTGGCGGCGCTGCGGCTGGCGGCGCTGGCGCTGCTTGGGCTGGCGCTCACCCTCACCACCCGCTCGGACGAGATGCTGGCGGTCGCGGAGACCCTGCTCGCGCCGTCGCGCCGGCTGGGGTTGCGCCCCGACCGCCTGGCGCTGGCGTTCGCCCTGATGCTGCGCTTCACGGAGGTGTTCTTCCTGCAATGGCAGCGCCTGGACGAGGCACACCGCGCCCGCAGCTTCCGCCCCGGCGGCTGGCGCCTGCTCGCTCCGTTGGTGTTGCAGGTGTTCGCCAGCGCCGAGCGTGTCGCCGATGCGTTGGCGGCCCGTCTGGGTGGGTGATCCCCGCGGCTCCCGGGCGCTCGCGCGCACGGCGTTGTTCGCAGCTTTGGTGGCGGTGCTCGGCCTGGTGCCGCGCATCGACCTGCCGTTCGCCGTGCCGA
>CAXSFF010000702.1:0-2955 GCA_964236035.1 uncultured Acetobacteraceae bacterium | reverse complement strand
GGGCACGCGCAGCATGTGCCTGATCGTTCAGATGCCAAAAGCGGAAGCGGCCTGTTTGGACCTCCGCCAGATGATGCTGACGAGCCTCAAGACATAGCGGCTTAGCTCAAGCGCGTTCCAGCATCTAACAAGCTGGAACGCATAGCTAGGTCACACTCGTATATAATTGCCGTAACAAAACAGGATCACAGATTGGCTCTCGTCCGTTTGGCTAGCCAAAGACTTGAGGCCATGCACTGGCGACGTCCAACCCAATGCCAAGGCTGTGCCAATGAAGTTGCCGCTCCTCCTGACATGGCTGTCACCAGCCTTCCCCACCGGCGGCTACGCGTACAGTCACGGCCTTGAGTGGAGCGTGCAGGCCGGCGACGTGCACGACGAGGCGACGACGGCCGCCTGGTTGGCTGACATCCTGGCCTACGGCGCGGGCCGCACCGACGGCATCCTTCTGCGCCACGCCTACCGTGCGCAAACCGCAGCCGACCTGGCCGCCATCGCTGCCCTCGCCGCCGCCGTGCAACCCGCCGCCGAGCGCCGCCTCGAAACACTCGCCCAAGGCACCGCCTTCGCCCTTGCCGCCACTGTCTGGGGTGCGCCGTTGCTCGCCGCACAGGCCGGGCAGGTCGCCTATCCTGTGGCGCTCGGAGCGCTGGCGGCGGCCCACAGCGTGCCGGAGGACGACGCGGCCCTGGGCCTTCTGCACGCCTTCACCGCCAACCTCGTCTCCGCGGCCGTGCGCTTGGTGCCGCTCGGCCAGACCGCCGGACTGCGCATCCAGGCCAGCCTCGCCCCGCTTTTGGCCACCATCGCGCACGATACTGCGCACGCCACGCTGGACGACATCGGCGGGGCGTGCTTCCGATCCGACATCGCCGCCATGCGGCACGAGACGCAATACACGAGGTTGTTCCGCACATGAGCCAGCATGGACCGCTCCGCGTCGGCATCGGCGGCCCCGTCGGCACGGGCAAGACGGCGCTGATGGACGCGCTGTGCCGGGCGCTGTCGCCGCGCTACGACATCGCCGCGATCACCAACGACATCTATACCAAGGAGGACGCGCAGTTCCTCACCCGCGCCGGGTCGCTGCCGCCGGAGCGCATCCTGGGCATCGAGACGGGGGGCTGCCCGCACACGGCGATCCGCGAGGACGCCAGCATCAACCTGGCGGGGGTCGCCGACCTGCGGCAGCGGTTTCCCGCGCTGGACCTGATCCTGATCGAGAGCGGCGGCGACAACCTGGCCGCCACCTTCAGCCCGGAGCTGGCGGACCTGACGATCTACGTCATCGACGTGTCCGCCGGCGACAAGATCCCGCGCAAGGGCGGCCCCGGCATCACCCGCAGCGACCTGCTGGTGATCAACAAGATCGACCTGGCGCCCTATGTCGGCGCCAGTCTCGAGGTGATGGACCGCGACAGCCGCCTGATGCGCGGCGAGCGGCCGTTCCTGTTCACCAACATCCGCGCTGGCGACGGCGTGGCGGCGGTCGCGACCTTCGTCGAGCGCATGGGCGGGTTACGGCCGGCGGCGCACTGACGGGCTCAGGCCTGCAACGCGCTCAGCATGTCCTCGACATAGGCGTCGTTGCCGGCCACCACGACCATGGCGGCGCCGGGTCGCAGCCGGGCCAGGGTGAGCGCCACCTGGGCATCGTCCTGGCCGTCGGCCACCACCAGGGCGGTCATCCGCACGCCCCGCGTCCGGCAGGCATCACTGACCAATGACGCCGCCTCCGCCTCGATGCCGGCGGCGGCCACCACCACGACGATGTTGGCGTCGTCGATCGCGTCGGTCAGCGCCTGGGTGCGGGCGGGCAGGGCGGCGAGCCACTCCGCCAGCGCGCCCGCGTCCAGGCCGTCGCAGCCGAGGTCGAATGAGCGGCGGCGCTCCGGACGTGCGGCGGCCAGGCCGTCCACCAGCCGCCGCGACGCCGGGTCGAGGCCGATCAGCATGGCGGCCCGCGGCATGGAGTTCGGCTTGTCGACGCGGAACCGCTGCTCCTGGGCAGTGGTGGCCGAGCTGCTTTCGCTCGTCATACCGAGGCCTGCGCCACGCCGGGCCGCACGGTCAGCGCCTCGGCCGCCGCCGTCTTGTAGGGCTGGTCCGGATGCAGGATCAGCGCCGCGGAGCGCACCCGGTGATGCGCCGGGTCGACGCCGGGCGGGGTGACGCCTTTCTCGGCCAGGGCCTTGGCGGCGCGCATCAGCCGCGTGCGCGCCATGATGATGCCGTTGTCGGTCGACACCAGGTTCTCCTTGGTGCGGTCGACGATCGGACCCATGCTCTCCTGCAAGGAGGCGTCCTGCATGGCGATGCCGGCCACGCCGCTGTAGGTGACGCCGGCCTTCTGCGCCGCGCGGTCGATCAGGTAGTCGTTGGTCTTGTTGGCGGTCGGGATGTAGGTGCCGGGCACGTAGCTGACGTGGATGCCGTGGCCATCGCGCATCGCCTGCACCTCGCCCGGCGTCAGCGCGCGGACGGGGTGGTAGTCGAAGCTCCAGGCCCAGCAGTTGTCGTCGTCGATCGGCACCCAGAAATGGCCGTGGATGGGATGGTCGCCGCGCGGCGGCACCATGGTGAAGCACGGCATCACCCAGGGCGTGATGCGCCAATAATAGTCGCCGGCCTCCGCATTACGGCGCACGCCGATGAACAGGCCGCCCGGGTTCTCCACCACCTCGAACACGGGGCGCATGTCGCTGAGGTTGTACTGGTTGCCCTTGGAGCCCTTGAACAGCGGGTCCGAGTTCAGGCTGCCGCTGTGCAGGAACGAGACGTGGCTGGAGTCGATGCCGCCCTCCAGCGCTTGCAGCCAGTTGCTCTCCTGCAGCCGCTTGGAGGAGAACGACTGCTCGGCGGGCACCAGCGCGAATTCATATTCTGGCAGCGCCGGCTGCGTCTCCGGCGCGCCCATGTAGGTCCACAGGATGCCGCCGCGCTCGATCAGCGGAT
>CAXSFF010000701.1:0-2961 GCA_964236035.1 uncultured Acetobacteraceae bacterium | reverse complement strand
GATGGTTCCTGTGATGATCTCTTTTACTCAAGGCAACCTGTTGCGGGCCGAAGCCGACGCCTTGGTCAACACCGTCAACACTGTCGGCGTTATGGGCAAGGGCATCGCCTTAATGTTCAAGGAACATTTTCCAGACAACTTTCGGCGGTATGAAGCGGCCTGCAAGGCAAACGAGGTCGAGGTCGGGCGCATGTTTGTCACCGAACAGGCACGCCTCGACGGTCCGCGGTGGATCATCAACTTTCCGACCAAGAAGCACTGGCGCAACCCGTCCAGGATCGAGTGGATAGATGAGGGATTGCGTGACCTGAAGCGCGTCATCCAGGAACACGCAATCACCTCCATCGCACTTCCGCCGCTCGGCAGCGGCAACGGCGGTCTTGCCTGGCCAGAGGTCAGGAAGCGAATTGTGGAAGTCCTAGGCGACTTGGCCGGGGTGAACATCGTCGTCTTCGAACCGACCCAGGAGTATCAGAATGTCGCCAAGGCTGTAGGTGTCGAGAAGCTGACCCCCGCACGCGCGCTCGTCGCAGAGTTGGTGCGCCGGTATTCCATCCTGGGGATCGCCTGCTCGCTGCTGGAAATCCAGAAGCTTGCCTACTTCTTGGACCGAATGGTTGAACGGCTGGGTGCAGCACCGTCGCTGGACTTTCGTTTTCAGGCCGACCGCTACGGGCCATATGCAAACAGGCTGGCGCATCTGCTGGACTCGCTGGACGGGAGCTACCTACACGCTGAGAAGCGCATTGCGGACGCCAAGCCCTATGATCCCATTCGCTTCGATGATGCCAAGCGCGATGCGGTATCGGTCTATTTTACGACGCCGGAAGCGAAGGTCTATCGCCCTGCGCTGGAAGCGACGACCAAGTTAATTGATGGCTTTGAGTCTCCACTTGGGATGGAGCTCCTTGCAACCGTCGATTGGCTCGTATCCCGCGATGGTGTTGAACGCACCATTGACGGCGTTATAGCTGGCCTGAAGCTCTGGCCGGGAGGCGGCGCCGGAGCTGGGCAGCGTAAGCTCCGGCTGTTTGATGCACGCATGATCGGCGTGGCGTTGGAGCAGCTTGAGCTCGCGGGTTAGTAGGTTGACCTTCCCCGGCACGATCTACGATGGCGAAGGTATAAGCCTGGACCCCACCGTCCCCGACCTGCTGCAAGAACAGATCAACGACTGCCCCCACCGCTGTATGGTGACAAAGCAGGGTCTGGCACCCATTGCCCGCGTGTGGCTGCTTGCAGACGACGCCACACCGGACGCTATTCATCCGGCCATCATGAGCGATGCCGTTGAACTGGTGCTGGCCGGCAAGGGCGTCCTAATCCTGGCCCAACGGCCGGAACCCGGGATGGACGTGCGAATGGGGCTGCTGCAGGCCCTTGACCTGTTCACCGCAGCCCAGGACGTGGCGGGCCACGCATAGCAGACCAGGCAGTCCATCGGAAACTGTGGCCTGTAGCCCCAAACAGTGGCGTAGAGCCACAGATTGCCGCCGGAAACAGTGGCGTGGATACCCAAGAGTGCTGCACGCCATGATGCCGCCGGGCCTGACGTTCGACCCGGTGCGCGTCGTCGGGTCGCCGCCGGGGTGCCTAGGCTGGTGGTGGAGCTGATCACCGCGTTCCCGGAGTGATGGGTGCCAGGCTGGCGGGGTTTTGTTGAAGGTGTAGGACCGTCCTCGAAGGATGGCCCGATGATCCCACAAGGAAGGCAACGGGAGTCCTCGTGGGATCGAGCTGAGCCAGCGCGAATGCGGCACCTGGTGCCGGAGTGGGCGGCAGGTGGCACCAGGGTCTGCTGCCAGTTGCCGCGGCGTCCGGTCGTTTGTAGCTTAGAGCCCATGCGCCTATTCCTGCCGCCGGCCTTCCTGCCGTCCGCTTACTGCTTGACGCTGCCAGCAGACGCACCGCGACCAGGAAGCATATTCGCTTCGCCTCTGGGGCGCGTCCACGCTTGACCTTCAGGACTGACGCCGTGCTTGCCGGCGCGGAACACGCTGGCGCTGCCGCCCATGCTGGCCAGCCTGCCAAGGGTGAAGAGCTTGTTGTCGGCATCCTACGGCTCTGCCTGGCGCGGCGGGAACTGATCGGGCCGTATGGGTGTGTGCGGCTTGCGCCTGCCCCCTTCCTGCTGGCGGAGATGCTGATGCGGCAAAGTGGTGCGGTGATGGACGCCGGCGCCCTTGGCAGGACGCTGCGCGCCGCCTCTGATTGCCGGGCAGAGCAGGGGAGCCTGCAAGACCACGTGCAGGTGCTGCGCGGGGCAATCAACGTGTTGACGCGGGAGAGGGTGCAGCTCCGCCGGGAACCTGGGGCCGGCTACACGATTGAGGCACGACGGTGAGCGCCAGGGAGCCAGAGCCACGCTGGCTGAGTTCCCGCGACACCGCCGATTATATCTGCGTCCGGGTGGGCGACCTGGCCCGCCTCGTAAAGCAGGGCCGCATTGTAAAGCAGGGCCGCATTCCTGCACCGTCACGCGCGATCGGCCCGCGCCAGCCGCGGTGGGACCGCTTGGCGCTGGACGCCCTTTTCGAGGGGCGCTCCAGGCCAAGCAACATTGAAGCGGCTGCTCAAGCGATTGCGCAGCGCATTCTCGCAGAGCCTTCCCGCCGCCATCGGCGCGCCAACACGATCAAGGGCGAAGGTGGCTGAGGATACTCATGCGCCGCTGCTGACGCTTGCCGAGATGTGTAGTCGCTATAAGGTCAGCGACCGTCGCGCCCGCGACATCGTGCGGCAGCACCGCGTTCCGGTCCTGCAGCCCGGCCGGCGCTGGCTGTTCGACGTGCGAGCTGAGATGGCCTTTCGGGAGGCTTGCCGCCTCTACCCGGTCCGGACAGTCGAGCCGGCACGTGGCCAGGTCACAGCGTCCAATGCAGCCCGGTCCGCATACTCGAAGGCGCTTGCGCTCGCATCACCAGGGCCGCTTCGGCGCGGCCACAAGACAAAAAAGTGAGC
>CAXSFF010000700.1:0-2965 GCA_964236035.1 uncultured Acetobacteraceae bacterium | reverse complement strand
CGGGCAACCAAATCCCGCACGAGCCAGGTTTTCTCAGCACATAGCCTCAACACGGGCAACATCAGTTTGTTGTACGGCGGGATGGGCAAAGCGGTTCCGATGCGACCAGGATTTCAGCTGTCGGTGCCTGTCTTTCAGCGCGCCCTCGCAGGCGTATGTCTTGGCGAACGGGTATAACCAAACCTGGCCGCTGCTTAGAACGACGTTGACACCAGCCCGCCAAACAGGTGGCCTCCCCACAAGAACACCGGAGGGACGCCGTGACCATCAGCCGCCTCGACCACTACTCCATCCGCACCACCGACCTGGAGCGGACGCGCAGGTTCTATACCGAGGTCATCGGCCTGAACGTCGGGCCGCGGCCGACATTCCCGTTCCCCGGCGTGTGGCTCTACAACGGCGACCAGGCCGTCGTGCACGTGGTCGGCATCGACGTGAACGACCCCAAGGGACTGGCCGACTACCTGGGCGACCGCGGCCTGGAGGACCAGGACGGCACCGGCACCATCGACCACGTGGCGTTTCTGTGCGGCGACGCCGACGGCATGCGCGCCCGCTTCAAGGCGGCGGAGGTCGAAACGCGGGAACGCGAGGTGCCGTCGCTCAAGCTGCTGCAGATCTTCGTCGACGACCCGAACGGCGTGACGCTGGAGCTGAACTTCCCCAACTAGACCCGCTTGACGCCCGCCGCACGTTAATTACCATGCGCTCAATAACGCGGTATCTATATCCGTGAACCAAGGGAGACAACCATGGCCGCACGCAAGGTCGTCATCACCTGCGCCGTGACGGGCGCGATCCACACGCCGTCGATGTCGCCGCACCTGCCGATCACGGCGGACCAGATCATCGCCGACGCCCTCGGCGCCGCGGAGGCGGGAGCTGCCGTCATCCACCTGCACGCCCGCAACGAGCAGGACGGCAAGCCGGACCAGAGCATCGAGGGTTTTGCCCGCTTCCTGCCGCGGCTGAAGCAGCAGACCAACGCCGTCATCAACATCACCTCGGGCGGCAGCCCGTTCATGAAGGTAGAGGAGCGAGTCAAGCCGGCGGCGACGTTCAAGCCGGAGGTTGCCTCGCTCAACATGGGGTCGATCAACTTCGGCTTGTACCACCTGCTCGACCGCTACAAGGAGTTCAAGTTCGACTGGGAGAAGCCGGCGCTGGAGGCGACGCGCGACCTGGTGTTCCGCAACAGCTTCGCCGACATCGAGTACATCCTGACCACGTGCAGCGGCAACGGCACCCGGTTCGAGTTCGAGTGCTACGACATCGCGCACTTGTACAACCTCAAGCACTTCCTCGACCGCGGCCTGGTGAAGCCGCCGCTGTTCGTGCAGTCGGTGTTCGGCATCCTCGGCGGCATCGGCACCCATGCGGAGGACGTGATGCACATGAAGCGCACCGCCGATCGGCTGTTCGGCGACCAGTACCAGTGGTCGGTGCTCGGCGCCGGGGCGGCGCAGATGCGCATCGCGGCGCAGGCGCTGGCAATGGGCAGCAACGTGCGCGTCGGGCTGGAGGATAGCCTGTGGGCTGGCCCCGGCCAGCTCGCGATCTCGAGCGCGGTGCAGGTGCGGCTGGTGCGGCAGATCATCGAGAACCTTGGCCTGCAGATCGCATCGCCGGACGAGGCGCGGGCGATCCTCGACCTCAAGGGCGGCGACAAGGTAGCGATATGAGCGACATCCGCGACGGCGTCGCGGCAATCCACCAGGCCGCCGAGGACCTGCGGAACTGGGGCCGCTGGGGCGCCGACGACCAGATCGGCACGCTCAACCACATCACACCGGCGGACATCGCCAGCGCGGCGCAGCTGGTGCGGCGCGGCGCCGTGTTCGCGATGGGCATCCCGCTCGGGTCGAAGGGGCCGCAAAGCGGGCTGTTCGGCGGGCGCTGGAACCCGATCCACACCATGCTGGCGACGGGGACGGACGCCGTTGCCGGGCGCTTCGACAAGCCCGGCGACGGCCTGCGCTATGCGGACGACGCGCTGAACATGCCAGTGCAGGCGGCGACGCACTGGGACAGCCTTGGGCACATCTTCCTCGGCGACAAGATGTACAACAACCTGGATGCGAAGATCGTCGACAGCGGCGGCGTCCACAAGCTCGGCATCGAGCACGCCCGCGCCCGCATGGTCGGCCGCGGCGTGCTGCTGGACGTGGCGCGGCACAAGGGCGTCGCGTGGCTGGAGGACGGCTACGGCATCTCCAACGCCGAACTCGACGCGACCGCCGCCGCGCAGGGGGTGGAGGTCCGCCGCGCCGATTTCGTCATCATCCGCACGGGGCAGATGGAGCGCTGCATGCAGCAAGGCGCCTGGGGCGGCTATGCCGGCGGCGACGCGCCCGGCGTGCGGTTCGAGAACTGCTACTGGTGCCAGGAGAAGCAGATCGCCGCCATCTGCTCCGACACCTGGGGCGTCGAGGTGCGGCCCAACGAGACGGGCGAGGCCAAGCAGCCGTGGCATTGGGTGGTGATCCCGGCGATGGGCCTGACCATGGGCGAGATGTTCGACGTGTCCGAGTTGGCGGCCGACTGCGCGGCGGACGGCGTCTACGAGTTCTTCTTCACAGGGCCGCCGCTGAACCTCACCGGCGGCACGGGGTCCCCGATCAACCCATTGGCCATCAAGTAGGAACATCCTATGGCAACCATCCTGAAACACGGCGCATCCGCCAGCCAGGCGCGCGAAGCCGACGACGGCGTGCGCAAGGTCGTCGAGGGCATCCTGGCCGATGTCGAGCAGAACGGCGACACGGCGGTGCGCGCGCTGTCGGCCAAGTTCGACAAGTGGGAGCCGGAGCAGTTCCGCCTGTCGCCGCAGGACATCGAGCGGGCGATGGCGAAGGTCTCCGCCCGTGACCTGGAGGACATCCGTTTCGCGCAGGACCAGGTGCGCGGCTTCGCCGAGGCGCAGAAGGCGTGCCTGCTGGACCTGGAGATCGAGACGCTGCCCGGC
>CAXSFF010000699.1:0-2969 GCA_964236035.1 uncultured Acetobacteraceae bacterium | reverse complement strand
GCAGGTCCACGGGAACGACCACCTGAAATGCGAACACGGCGAGCGCCAGCGCCACCAGGCCGCGGCGATGGTTCGCGTCGACTCGTCTGAACCCGTTGACCGCACCGACCACCGCGAGCGCCAGGCACGGCCACCCGGCGGCAGTGGCCAGGAACCCCGCGTTGGCGGCCAGCGACAGGCGGCTGTACGCCCAGCCCCACTCGTAGAAGAACCCGTCATGCGCCAGCGCGTAGGTGGCGATGGTCCACGGCCCGCACAGCACGGCGACGATGCCGGCGGACAGCCACAGCGTCCCGCGGCGCAGCACGGTGAGACGCCGGGTCAACCCGATCATGATGGGTGGCAGCAGCACCAGCGCCAGCCCGTTGCCCTTGGTCATTATCGCCGCCGACGCCGCCAGGCCGAACCACATCGCCGGCCGCCATCCGGGACGCCGCAGATAGGTGGCGAAGGCCAGCGCCGCGGCCAGGTCCAGCAAGGTCAGGCCTATGTCGACCAGCAAGTCCGCCGTCATCTCGCGGATCAGCGGCAACGACAGGAACGCCGCCGCTGTGCCGATCGCCGCCCAGCGCCCATGGTGGCGCAGCGCCGCGCCCGCGAGCAGCGTCGCCAGCGCGGCGGTGATCGCGGCCGACAACGCCATCACGCTGCCGCGCGACGCGGAGAACGCCAGCATCCACGCGGCCTCGACGACATAGAACAGCGGCGGCCAGTGCCCGATGCTGACCTTCGGGTAATGCTGGTAGAACGCCGCGGCAAACTGCAACGGCGGCGTGCCGAACCCGGACCGCAGGTAGCGCGCGATCAGCAGGCCGTTGACGTAGTGCGGCGCCTCGTCGGAATTGACCGCGCCCAGCTCCGCGCCATACGACCCGGCCGCCGCCTGCAACGCCACCGTCAGCGCCAGGCCGCCCAGGAAGACCGCCGCCAGCGTGGCAAACCGGCGCGGCCAGGGCACGGCTAAGCCAGGCTTGGCGCCAGCGCGCGGGGCGCTCGCCGCCGGTGCAGCGCGATCGCGCCCGAGGCCGCCGCGAACATCATCGGCAGCAGCTCGGTGCCGTCGGCGATCGGGAAGATGAAGTCCAGTTCGGTGTAGGCACGCACCAGCAATACCGTCAGCAGCGCCAGGAAGAAACTCGCCTCCGTGAACGAGATGAAAAACATCCAGTAAATCACTCGCAATCCCGTCACGGCAATGGTCGCGGCCAGCACCGCCACGCCCACCAGGCCGAGTTCGACCGCGGCCTCGTAGTACAGGTTGTGGAAGTGAAAGCCGTAGCGGCTGGCGATGCCGGACGCCCGCCACAGCCCCTCGGCGTCGAGCGTGTCCTGCACCCAGAACGCCTGGTAGCCGAGACCCAGCCAGGGCCGTTCGCGGATCAGCTCGGACGCGCGCTGCCACAGGAAGGCGCGGCCGGTCAGCCCCGGGTCCTTGCCGATGTCGGCCAGCAGGCGGTCCCAGCCGACCCAGGACACGGCGGCCAGCGCGAACGCCGCCACCGCCACCGCCATCACCGCCGCCAGCGCCACCACCACCCCGCGCCAAGGCCGGTCCAGGCGGCCGGCGAGCGACAGCGGCAACGCCAACGCCGCCGCCACCGCCGTTGATTCCAGCGCGCCCGCGGATTGCGTCGCCGCCAGGATGCCGAGCGACAGCGGCACGCAGCCCCCCGCGATCACCCGCATCAGGCGGTTTTGCTCAGGGTCCAGGCCGCAGCACCCGGCGGACAACAGCAATAAGCTGCCGATCTCGGCAAACGTGTTCTTGCTGCCCAGCCCGCCGGTGGCCGCCATCGACCCGGCGTGCATCACCGCCGCCGTGGTGCCGTCCGCCAGGCCGCCCAGCCCCACCACCAGCATGCCGCACATGAACGCCGAGGTGATGTCGCGCGGTCGCAGCGCGCTGCCCATCAGCAAACCGACACCGGTGAACAGCAGGAACTCGGAGCCGTAGCGGAACGACAGCCCCGGCTGCACCGACCACAGCGTGGAGGCCAGCGCGAAGCACGGCAGCGCCCACGGCCACGGCGAGCGCGTGGCGGCGCGGATCGCCTTGCCCGGCCACACGGCCGCATACGCGACCCAGCAGCCGAGCAACCCGATGGCGCCGGCATTGCCGAGCCAGACGCCGAGATGCGCGGCGCTCAAGGAGACCACGAACAGCCACCAGGGCGCCTGCCGCCAGGGAACGCGCGCTCGATCCATCCGCTGCGGTGACGCCTTGCGCGGGCAAAAGGCAAGGCCCGTCAGCCGATTACCACCCGGATCGGCGCCGCCGCGTCGCGCACCGTGATCGGCGTGGCGCCGGCCGGGTCGCCGTCGGCCTGCGCCAGGATGGAGCCGTTGCCGAGGATCTCCACCACCGCGGCCGGCCGCACCCGCAGCCCGGGCATCCGCGGCAGCAGGTTCAGTGGCAGCGCCGCGCCATACATCAGCGCCGCCAGCGCGCCGTGGCGCTCGAACGTCGCCACGCTGAACCCGGGGCTGGTCGGGACGGCATACGGCGCCAGCAGGAAGCGCCCGGCATACAGCCGGCCCTTGCTGACGATCACGCTGGCCGCCTCGCTTTCGATGCCGTCGATGCGCAGGCGCAGGCGGGGGAACGGGTAGCGGATCATCTCGCGCGTGGTCTGGTAGACATAGGCGCCTTTGCCGATCGCCCGCTTCAGCGGCAGATTAAGCCCGTGCACCACCTGCGCATCCAGGCCGACGCCGAGCATCTGCACGAACAGGCGGTCGAACGCCGGCCCATGGGCGATGCCGGGCCACAGCGCGCAGGTGCGCCCGAACGCCAGCGCCGCCGCCACGGCGCGCGGCGCGAACGGCAGCGACAGCTCGTGCGCCAGCACGTTGGCGGTGCCGAGCGGGATGATGCCGAGCCGCGCGCCGCTGCCGTTCATGCCGTTGGCGACCTCGGCGACGGCTTCGCGCGCCAGCTTGGTCGCGTGGCCGGCATGGGTGGTCTCGGC
>CAXSFF010000698.1:0-2984 GCA_964236035.1 uncultured Acetobacteraceae bacterium | reverse complement strand
TCGCCGGCGCCGCGGCCCAGGACGCCGCCGTTGCCGAACGCCTCCAGCGCGCGCGACACCTGGTAGTTGTCGCCCGCCGCCGGGTCGAGGAAGCGGGTGACGCGGCTGCGCACGTGGGGGAAGAACGCGTAGGCGCCGACCCCGCCGCCTGCCAGGCAGGCAGCGCCGACGCCGACGAAGAACAGGTTGAGCCCGCCGACGAACAGCTGCGCGAAGAACACGGCGGTGACGACGGCGAGCATGCCGATGTCGGGCTGGCTCTTCAGCAGCAGGGCGATGACCAGGTAGACGGCGAAGGCGACCGCCATGCCGGGGAAGCCGCGGGTGCGCTTGCCCTCCGCCAGCAGCCAGGCGCCGGCCACGGCGAAGCACGGCTTGAGGAACTCGCTCGGCTGCACCGTCATGCCGGGGATGGAGATCCAGCGGCGCGCGCCCTTGATCTCCACGCCGGCGACGAGGGTGAGCAGGGTGGCGGCGAGGGCGAGCGCGCAACCCGCCAGCGCCAGCCGCCGCACGCCCTTGGGCGACAGCAGCGAGACGCCGACGATGATGCAGCCGGCCATCAGAAGGAATCCGACCTGCTTCAGGATAAAGCTGTCGCGCGAGACGTGGATGCGCTCGGCGACGGCGGGGCTGGCGGCGAGCATCATCAGGTAGCCGAAGCCGATCAGCACGGCGAGCGCGCCCAGCGTCCAGCGGTCGACGGTCCACCACCAGCGCCCGAGCGTGGAGGTGTCGGCGCGGGACAGGGCCATCAGTGCGCTCCCGCCAGGGTATGGGCCAGTTCGGCAAAACGTGCGCCGCGCGCCTCGAAGCCGCTGAACTGGTCGAAGCTGGCGCAGGCCGGCGACAGCAGCACGACGTCGGCGTCCAACGTGGCGGCCAGCCCGCGCGCGGCGGGGACGGCGGCCTCCAGCGTGCCGGCGATGCTGTGCGGCGTGTCGCCGAGGTCGTCGGCGAGCGCCGCGGCGTCGCGCCCGATCAGCAAGGCATGGGCGATGCGCGGGAAGAATGGCGACAAGGGGGCGATGCCGCCGAACTTCGCAATGCCGCCGGCGATCCAGACGATGCGTTGGTAGCAGGCCAGCGCGCGGGCGGCGGCATCGGCGTTGGTGGCCTTGCTGTCGTCGACGTAGGGGATGCCGTCGATGGTCGCGATGGTGCGCTGCCGGTGCGCCAGGCCAGGGAAGCTGGCGATGCCGCGCGCCACGTCCGTGCGCGAAACGCCGAGGTGCAATGCGGCGGCGGCGGCGGCGGCGGCGTTCTGCGCGTTGTGCGGACCGGGCAGGGCGGGTGCGTCGGCCATCGCCAGGATCGGCCCGGCAGCGTCGCGCAGGATTCCATGGTCGCAGCAGACATCGGCGGGCGCTGCGCCGGAAACGGTGCGCGCGTGCAACTCCGCTGCCATCGTGCGGCTGTCGGCATCGTCCACGCCGACCACGGCCAGGTCACCGAGTCGCTGGCGGGCGAACACCGCGCGTTTGGCTGCGATGTAGTCGCGCATCGTGCCGTGGCGGTCCAGATGGTCGGGGCTGATGTTCAGCATCACCGCTGCATCAAACAGTAATGTGTCGATTCGCTCCAGCATATACGACGACATTTCCAAAACGTAGCAGCCATCGTCGCCCAGCAGCGGCAGCGCCAACGCCGCCGGGCCGAGATTGCCGCCCGCCGCCACGCTGCGCCCCGCGCTCGACAGGATGTGCGCGAGCAAGGCCGTCGTGGTGGACTTGCCGTTGGTGCCGGTCACGCCGACGAAACGCGCCCGCGACCCGGCGGCGCGCACCGCCTGGAACAGCAATTCGGCGTCGCTCAACACGGACATGCCCGCCGCGATCGCCGCCGCCGCGATCGGATGCGGCTGCGGCAGGCGATGCGGGATGCCCGGCGACAGCACCAGCGCGTCGAAGCTGCTGATCGTGGCAAGAGGGTTTTCCAGCGTCAGCCCATCCGGCCTGATGTGGTCGTCCCACGCCGCCACGGCAGCGCCCATCGACCGCAGCGCACGCACCACCGGCAACCCGTTGCGCCCCAGCCCGACCACGGCGTAGCGCCGCCCGGCGAACAGGTCCGTGGGCCAGGCGCTCACCGGATTTTCAACGAGGCGAGGCCGACGATGGCCAGGATCATCGAGATGATCCAGAAGCGGATGACGATGGTCGGTTCGGCCCAGCCCTTCTTTTCGAAGTGGTGGTGCAGCGGCGCCATCAGGAACACGCGGCGGCCGGTGCGCTTGTACCAGAACACCTGGACGATGACGGACACCGTCTCCACCACGAACAAGCCGCCGACGATCGCCAGCACGATCTCATGCTTGGTCGCCACCGCCACCGCGCCCAATGCGCCGCCGAGCGCCAGGCTGCCGGTGTCGCCCATGAACACGGCGGCCGGCGGCGCGTTGAACCACAGGAAGCCCAGCCCGGCGCCGATGATCGAGGCCAGGAACACCATCAGCTCGCCGACGCCGGGGACGGGATTGAGTTGCAGGTAGTCGGCGAACACGCGGTTGCCGACCAGGTAGGCGATCAGCGCGAACACCGTGGCCGCGATGATCGTCGGCACGATCGCCAAACCATCAAGCCCGTCCGTCAGGTTCACCGCATTGCTGGCGCCGAGCATGACCAGCATGCCGACGATCGGGAACGCGTAGCCGAACGGGATCAGCACCTCCTTGAACACGGGGATGGTGAGCCCCGTCGCCATCGGGCCGCGGGTCAGGTACGACATCCACGCGGCGGCGGCGAGGCCGATCGCCAACTGGAACACCAGCTTGCCGCGCGCCGACACGCCCTTGTGGTTGCGCCGCGACAGCTTGAGGTAGTCGTCGCAGAAGCCGATCGCGCCGTAGCCGAAGGTCACGAACATGGTGGCCCACACGAAGCCGTTGCTGAGGTCGCCCCACAGCGCCACCGAGGACGCCAGCGCCAGCAGCATCAGCACGCCGCCCATCGTAGGCGTGCCCTTCTTCTCGATCAGGTGCCGCT
>CAXSFF010000697.1:0-2990 GCA_964236035.1 uncultured Acetobacteraceae bacterium | reverse complement strand
CCTGGCCGCATAGTCCAGTCACAGGACCCGGAACCGCTCCATGCCGACTGCCGACCAGACCGGATACGCCCAGCCTGGCTACACCCACGTCGCCGCACTCACCGGCAACGAGACGCTGCTGATCCTGGCGCCCAACCCGCTCGACGAGAGCCTGTATTGTGGCGGGCTGATCGCCGCCTGCTGCCGCATGGGACAGCCGCCGTTCGTGATGGTGCTGGCCGACGGCAGCCAGTCGCAGCCGCGCTCCAACACCTGTTCGCCCGAGCAACTGGCCGCCGCGCACGAGCGGGAAACGCGGGAGGCAGCGCGGCGGCTGGGTTTGCCGGACGGGCGCCTGCTGATGGCCGGGCTGTTCGACGGCTCGATCCCTGCGGGCGGCCCCGTGTTCGAGGCAGTGGTGCGCGCCGTCACCCTGGTGATGTGGGCGCGCGACTGCAACGTGCTGTGCGCGCCCTGGGTCGGCAACGCCGCGCCGCACCACGCTGCCGCCGCCCGCATCGCCGCCGAGGTGGCGAGGCGCAGCGGCGTCGGCCTGTTGAGCTACGCCGCGCCGGGCGGCGTGGACGGCATACGGTTGGACATCGCCGGGCAGCTCGCCGCCAAGCAGGCGGCGATGGCGGCGCACGCGACCCTGCTCGGGCCATCCTTGTCCGGGTCAGCGGGCGGCACGGCGGCGGCCCACGAGGTGTTCGTGCGCTGACCGCAAGAGTTGCATCTGCAAATATTGCGGACGGTCAGGCACATCGCTATCCTGGCCCTTGCACCCGGAGAGCCTGATGTACTGCTTCACGCAATCGTTGCCCTATCTGCTCAACCGGGTGGGCGTCCGCATGGGCGAGCTGTTCGGCCGCGAGCTGGCGGCCGATGGCCTGACGGTGCCGATATACCGCGTGCTGGCGGCCCTCAGCGAGGGTGGCGACCAGCGGCTCACCGACCTGAACGCCATGACCAGCATCGAGATGACCACGCTGTCGCGCCTGGTCGCCACCATGGAGCGCCGCCGCCTGGTGCTGCGCCGGCGGCCGAAGGACAATTTGCGCACCGTGCAGATCAGCCTCACCGGCACCGGCCGCGCGCTGGCCGAACGGCTGCTGCCGCGCGCCTCGCATTACGAGCAAACCGCCCTGCGCGACCTTGGCGCGCAGGAGAGCGAGACGCTGAAGGCTACCCTGGTGGCGGTCTACCGCAACCTGGACCAGATCGCGCAGGAACAGGCCGAAGCGGCTGGCTCCATGGCCAATGGAGTTCGCTCACTACGGCGCAAGGCGGCGTGATCCAGCTCTGGCCGATGTGGAAGTTGCCGGCGCCCCAGGCTGCTCGGCGCCAACTTGATTAAGTCCGGCGCTGCGCCGCCTCCCGAAGGCCACGACGCCTTCGCGATCAGGCGGGGCTCATGCGACGCGCGACGGACCGCCGGCGCAACGCCCGTTGGATCGGTCGGTCGATGAAGGCGTCGAACAGGACGCCGACGCCGACGGCGATCAGGGCCATGGCCACGAAGCGGACCTGATCCAAGGCGATGCCCAGCTTGGCCGCCACGGTGATCTCGATCCGTATGACGGACCAATGCACCAGGTAGATCGCATAGGAGGCGCCGCCCAGCGCCAGCACCAGGCGCGACGCCTTGAAGCGCCCGGCGTCCTCCAGCAGCACCAGCGAGGTGAGGATCAAGGCGGCGCCGGCGCAGAACACCAACGACCGCGGCGTGGCGCCCGGCATGTCCGCCGGGTCATAGTAGCAGGCGACCCCGAACACGGCCACGCCCAGCAGCAAGGCCGCGACGAGAAGCCGCTGGTCCGGCGCATGGCCCGGCGTCCGGCAACGCTGCACGAACATGGCGCATGCGATGCCGACGCCGAACTCCAGCAGGATTGGCCGGAAATAGAAGCCGGCATAGAAGGAAGCCGTCACGTCGACGGTGAACAAGGCGAGGAGCGTCAACAGCTGCCAGGCGACGAACACCGCGGCGCCAAGGCGGTAGTTGATGATCGCCAGAGCGAATACGACGTAGAAGAACGCCTCGAACTTCAGCGTCCACGAGACTGCGACCAGAGCCGGCACGGCCTGCGGCAACAACAGGAAGCTCGCGGCGAGGTTCCACGGGCTGAGGGCTCCGGCGGCCCCGGCCTGCCCGGAGCCCATGAAGACCAGCGGGATCGACAGGAGGGTGACGATCCACAAGGCCGGCAACACGCGCACCGCCCGGTTGTAGCAATAACGCCCCAGGCGGTCCGGCTTGTTGAAGTCCCTGGCGTGCACATGGTAGATGATGAACCCGCTCAGCACGAAGAACACGTCCACGCCGCGCTTGCCGCCGCTGAACAGGCCGCCGAAGGTGTCCACGTGCAGGGTGGACGTCGCGAGGATCTGCATGTGGTAGGCGACGACGATGAGCGCGGCGAACGCCCGAATGGCCTGCAGCGACTGAAGCTTGCGCCTTGCCGGGACTATGGCCGATGCCGGGACCTCGGCGTCATCTTGGGACACGACATTCAATTCTTGCATCCTTCCACCTGCGCCGGCGCATCCGCTGGCCGCGGCGACCTGGCCAGGCGGTCCTGAGCGGAACCCTTCGCATACATCCAGATCAGCTCCCCTCGTTGGCTGTGCAGCAAACTGCCCAGGGCGCCAGGCTCATTCAAGCCGGCACCGCAGCGGATCGGATACCGTGGGCGCCATCGGGAACCGATGCCCCATGACAAGGTCTCAGGCGGAATGCCCTGACCGTCCCGTGGCCCTACTTGATGGTTTCGGCACGATGCAACGTGACCGCCAGGCGCCGGGCAGTCATCCTGCCGAGCAGGATGGATGGATGCTCGATGAGCCGGTAGCAGACCTCAGCCAAGCTCAGCGAGATCACCAAGGCGGCCAGGCACAGCACCGGCAGCGACAAATGGCCGGCCCCAAGATGGACCACGGTCATGAGGATCGGCATATGGATCAAGTACAGGCTGTACGACACCCGGCCGAGCCATGTCGGCACCGTGCCC
>CAXSFF010000696.1:0-2997 GCA_964236035.1 uncultured Acetobacteraceae bacterium | reverse complement strand
AGGGCGCCGCGGGCGGCCAGAAAAGGTGCCAGTATTTCGGTCCAAGAGCCGTCGCCGGGCCAATCTCGACGACGGGCGCCTCCGACGTGACGCCGAAGAAGGCCAGCTCTTGCGCCGGATGGCGGACCAGGTCGCGGGCGACAAGCCTTGCCTCCCGCGTCGGGGCGGCGATGGCAGCGGCAAGGCCGTCGGCGGACCCGGCGGCAGCCTGCCCGGCAAGGACGCCGGCGAACATGGCCGCACTTGCGAGCAGGGCGGCGAGGCGATCGTGCATGGCTTGCGTTTCCTTGTGGGCCGGCAACTGTCGCAGCCCCGGGCATCACCAGGCTCGGGCGTCCGCCCTGATTGCATCCATCGGGACGGAGTGGCAACGTACGCGACGTGATGCCGAGGGGACGGTCGTCGATAAGCAAGGTCGTGCGCTTCCATAAGATGGGCGGTCCCGAAGTCCTGAAGCTCGAGGAGGAGACGCCGCGGCAGCCAGGACCCGGCGAGGCGCAACTCGAGGTTCGCGCCATCGGCCTCAATCGCGCCGAGGCGATGTTCCGGCGCGGCATGTACATGGAGCAGCCGAGCCTGCCCTCGCGGATCGGCTACGAGGTGTCCGGGGTGGTCCGCGCGATCGGGCCGGGCGTGACGGGGTTCAAGGCCGGCGACGCCGTCAGCACGATCCCCGGCTACTCGCAAAGTCAGTATGGAAGCTACGCCGAGATCGCGCTGGTTCCCGCGGACGTGCTGGTGCCAAAGCCCGACGCGCTGTCGTTTGAGCAGGCGGCCGCAGTCTAGATGCAGTACATGACGGCATACGGCGCGCTGATCGACATAGCGTAGCTCGGAGCCGGCGATGCCGTGGTGATCCCCGCCGCCTCCTCCAGCGTGGGGCTGGCCGCGATCCAGATCGCGCGCCATGCGGGCGCGACGCCGATCGCGACCACGCGCACGGGAGCCAAGCGGGCGGCGTTGCTGGACGCGGGCGCCGCGGCCGTGGTGGCGACCGAGGAGGACGACGTCCCGGCGGCCATCATGGCGGCGAGCGGCGGCAAGGGCGCCCGCGTGGTGTTCGACCCCGTCGGCGGGCGGACGGTGCTGAAGCTGGCAGCCGGGATGGCGCCATCGGGCATCCTGTTCCAGTACGGCGGGCTGAGCGGCGAGGAGACGCCGTTCCCGACCATGGCCAGCTTCGGCAACCGCCTGTCGATGCGCGCCTACACGCTGCATGAGATCATAGACGACCCGCGGCGCCGGGCGCGCGGCGTGCAGTACGTGCTCGACGGCCTTGCGTCGGGCGCGCTGGCGCCGAAGATCGCCAAGACGTTCCCGCTGAATCAGATCGTCGAGGCGCACCGCTACATGGAAGGCAACGAGCAGATCGGCAAGATCATCGTCGCCATGTAGCGCAGCCCGCCGGCGCGGCATGCGTTTGGCACCGAACACGATATTGGCGGAGGGAGTGTCCCGCACGGCGTCAGAGATCAACAGCGTCTACGTACCTTCATGAAACTTGACCTCGGTATTGCCCGGTGGGCGTCGGACAACCCGGCACGTCCAATGGGACTGAGAAAGGGACTGCTTGATGCGCCAGGGCGTGGACCTCACGGCGTCGATCCTCGAGGATGCGATCGACACGGAGCGCGGCGCACCGACCTGACCGGCTCGTTGCTCCCGGACACGCACGTCGTCCTCTGGCTCGATGCCGGCGATCCGAGGCTGAAAGTTGGGACGCGGGACATCGTCGACGGGCTTTGGCTGGCGGTGGGAACCGCGTTCCTCGCGGACACCGGGCGGATCAGCCTCGACTGCCCTCCCAAGGGCTGGATCGAACGCTTCCTAGACCGCCCGGCAGGCGGCGACGAGTTCCGGCGTGACCCGCGGGTCATCCGCGAGGGCCGGAGCGCCCGAAGCCAGTCTTCCCGGCGCACCACGTATTGGCAGCCGTTCCGATCGATTACGTGCGTGGTCCCATCCCATGCGCGTAGATGTTTGGGGACGGACGTCCTGAGGTCAGGCGTCATCGACCTCCTGCGCCGTCATTCCGTCGCCGATGCTTCTGCCTCGTCCGCGGGCATGGCATTCTCATAAAGATCGATCAGCGGGATCGAGATGCCGATGCTCGAGATCTCGAGCGTCGCTTCCGTTCCGCTTATCGGCGTGAGCTCCCAGACGCCGGTTTCGGTCTTGCTGTGAACATGGGCGGCCATCGTGTGCTGGTGAATTTCGATGATCTGGACGACCCCTTCCACGTCCTTGACGTCCTCCCGCTTCTTGTCCCGCTCTCTGATCTTCTGCAGTTCCGAAGGGGAGACGATCTCGAAGGTCACGCGCGGCACGCCCTTGCAGCGCACGAGGGCGTCGAGAATGCGCGCGGTGTTTTTCTGCCTGCGCGCGGGCGTCGCGGCGCTTCCGGTCTCGGCGTAGCAACCTTCGCCATGCGCGTTCAGCTTGGTTTTCAGCGCGAAGACCAGGTTCGCCAGTATCACGCCATGAGCCGGCGTTGGGGCGGCATTGCCTTCGATCACGCCGTTGACCAGTTCGTACCGCCATTCGTTTCCGAAGACGGACTGGTCGGTGCCGATGAACTCGTCGGCCGTCATCGTGGTTGGCACGCGGGCGATGTGGGTCATGCTCACACGGGCTCTCCTGGGGTCCATGGATGGTAGCATGTTTCCGTGGGTCCAAGAGTGTTCGCGGCGCCCGTTGCCGCGGACGCGACCTCGTCGAGGCCGTCGACGACCAAGCGGCCGCCGGGCTTCGGCAAGAATCGGTCCGGTGCCCTCGACCTGGCGAACGTGCCCGCACGGACGCAGCGGCCGACGCAGCCTGGCTGCCAACTCAACCTGGATGAGGCCCGCATCCACCCGCGCCTGCACCAGGAGTTCGCAAAGCCGTGCATGCCTCGGCGAGGGCCGGGACCTGGACATGCAGCCATCGGATCACCCGCTCTGACGTGGACATCTACCAGACCCGTCCGTTCGACGGCAGCTTCGGCTACGAGACGAA
>CAXSFF010000695.1:0-2999 GCA_964236035.1 uncultured Acetobacteraceae bacterium | reverse complement strand
ACTTGTCGTTCCACTCGGCCCAGCCCGGCGGGAACTGGCCGACCTGGTAGCCGCCCGGACCGATGTCCCAGGGTTCGGCGATCAGCTTGACGCTGGACAGCACGGGGTCCTGCCGGCAGGTGTCGAGGAAGCCGCCGCCCTCGTCGAAGCCGTGGTCCTCGCGCGCCAGGATGGTGGCCAGGTCGAAGCGGAAGCCGTCGACGTGCATCTCCTCGACCCAGTAGCGCAGGCTGTCGGTGACCATCTGCAGCACGCGGGGGTGTGACAGGTTCAGCGTGTTGCCGGTGCCCGTATCGTTGATGTAGCGGCGCTTGGCGCCGGGCAGCAGCCGGTAGTAGCTGAGGTTGTCGATGCCGCGGAACGACAGCGTGGCGCCGTTCTCGTTGCCCTCCGCGGTGTGGTTGTAGACCACGTCCAGGATCACCTCGAGCCCGGCGTCGTGGAAGCGCGCCACCATCTGCTTGAACTCGGAGAACGCGAAGTCCGGGCTGTAGGCGTAGCGCGCGTCGGGCGAGAAGAAGCCGATCGTGTTGTAGCCCCAATAGTTGGTGAGGCCCTGGTCCAGCAGGTTGGCGTCGTTGATGAAGGTGTGCACCGGCAGCAACTCCACCGAGGTCACGCCAAGCGCCTTGATGTAGCCGAGCACCTCGGCCGAGCCGAGCCCGGCGAAGGTGCCCCGCGTCTCCGGGGCGACGCCGGGATGGCGCATGGTGAAGCCGCGCACGTGGGTTTCGTAGAAGATGGTGCGCTCCCAGGGCACCATCGGGCTGTGGTCGCGGCCCCAGGTGAACGCCGGGTCGATGACGCGGCATTTCGGCATGAACGGGGCGCTGTCCCGGGTGTCGAAGGTGCGGTCGTCGCCGGTTTCGAGCTTGTAGCCGTAGCACGCCGGGTTCCAGGCGACGGTGCCGACATGCGCCTTGGCGTAGGGGTCGAGCAGCAGCTTGTGATGGTTGAAGCGGTGGCCGGCCTCGGGTTCGTACGGGCCATATACGCGGTAGGCGTAAACGGTGCCGGGGCGGGCGTATGGCAGGTAGCCGTGGAACACCTCGTCGGTATATTCCGGCAGCTCCTCGCGCATGATCTCCTGGCTGCCGGTGTCGTCGAAGATGCACAGCTCGACCTTGGTGGCATGGGCGGAGAACAGGGCGAAGTTCACCCCCAGCCCGTCCCAGTGCGCACCCAACGGGTTGGGCATGCCCTCGCGGATGCGGCCCGCAGTCAGCGCAGATTTCAATTGCGTGTCCTCGGTGGGATGGGCATGGGGTACGGGTGCGGCCGGTAATGGCCGCTACTCGGCGGCCTTGTTCAGGGGCATGCCCGCGAGTGCCGGCAGCTGCGGGATCAGCGCCTGCAGGTCCAGCTCGGCGACGCAGCAGAGGTAGCAGTTGGATAGCGGCGTGGCGTCGCCCCCGCCCTCCAGCAACAGCCCGTCCGGCGTCAGCGGCAGCGCGGTCAGGCCAAGGTCGAGGTACACCTTCAGCATCCCCGGCCCGGCGCGCCACACGGCGGGGTGCAGCCCCTCCTGCTCCGCCAGGTCGCGCAGGCGCCAGATCGCCGAGATGCGGTCGGCGGGGGAGCCGGCCGGGTCGCCGAGGCCCAGCATCACCCGGCCGAGCCGGCGGAACGGGATGCCGGAGCGGCCGGTCTCGCCCAGCACCATGCCGTCGGCCACCGCGGGCGGCAGCGCGCCCATGGACGCGTAGCGCAGCCGGCCCTTGCCCTGCCAGGGCAGCCAGGCGACGGTGCCGGGGCGCAGCAGCCGGTACATCGCCAGCAGGCCGAGCACCACCACCATGGCGATGGCCAGCCGCAGGCTGTTCGGCACGTTGCGCGACAGCACGATCTCCCACCAGGAGTTCTCGGCCAGTTGCCGCACCTGCGGCTCGAACGCGGTCAGCGCCAGCACGCAGGCGGCCAGCGCGATCAGCGGCACCACCACCTCCGTCTGCAACGGTCCGCTGAGGAGGCTGGCGTGGCGGTAGAACGCGTCGCGGAAGGGCGCCACCAGCACGGCGGCCAGCACCAGCACGGCAGAAATCCACAGGCTGTCGCCCTGCGCCGCCGTGTAGGCCGCCGCCAGCAGCAGCAGCGCGATGGTGGCGCCCCACGCCAGCGTCACCCGCTGCGACAGGCCGATCGCCAGCACCATCAGCACGGCGCCGATCAGCGACGGCACGAACTGCCCGGCGGTGGCGGCGAGGTCGGCGAAGTCGGGGTCGATCCAGGAGAAATCGGGGCGGTCGTCCAGCATGCCAAGCGACAGCAGCAACGCGCCGCACAGCGCCACCGCCCCCGTGGCGGCGCCGACGGCAAGGTCGGTCTCGCTCACGCGGGCCAGCGACTGGGTGGCGCGGCCGGCGCCGCGGCTTTTGAACAGGGCGCCGCCGCGCAGCAGTATCTCGTTGCCGGCGAACAGCGAGCCGGCGAGGAACAGCGGGATGATGTAGTAGAACAGGCGGAACACCAGAATCGCGCCGACGGTGATCGGCAGCGACACGTAGGGCTCCATCCCCATCATCATCGCCGAGTCGAACACGCCGATGCCGCCGGGCAGGTTGGCCAGCAGCCCGGCGCTGTAGCTGGTGAGGTACACCGCCAGGAAGCGCAGGTAGCTGAGGCCAGGCGCCATCGGCAGCAGCGCGTAGAAGATAGCCGCCGTGATGGCGACGTCGATCGAGGCCAAAGCCACCTGCAACACGGCCATGCGCCAGCTCGGCAGGCTGAACTCGTGGCCGCGGATGCGGATGGTGCCCATGACGCGGCTGACAATGACGTAGGCGGCGACCACGCCCCACATGGCGGCGCCGACGGCGTAGAACGCCCAGGCCGGCATCAGCTTGCCCAGGATCGGCACGGCGCTCGGCTCGGTGACCAGGATCGCGCCGCCCAGCACCAGGCCGCCCAAGCCGAAGGTGAGGCTGCAGAAGGCGACCACCTTGGCGATCTGCACCGCCGTCAGCCCCCACTGCGAATACAGCCGGTAGCGCACGGCGGCG
>CAXSFF010000694.1:0-3011 GCA_964236035.1 uncultured Acetobacteraceae bacterium | reverse complement strand
CACGGGGGCGGTGAGGCCATCCTCGGCGCCCTCGCCGTAGCCGAGCATGCGGCACAGGTCGTTGCCCACCTCGATCTCCAGCCGGGTGGTGATCGGCGAGGCCTCGGCGGCGACGTTGTTCTGGTTGTACAGCATCGCCGCGAACAGCCCGACCGTCGCCGGCAGCGCCGTGTCCCACAGCATATGGCCCTGGTAGCGCATGCTGGCGAACGGCGCCGACAGCCGCAGATGGTCCAGCAGCGCCGCCGTGTCCTGCCGCAGCCGGGCGACGCCGTCCTGGTAGGCGCGGGACTGCCGCACCGCCGCCGTGACGTGGCTGGGGTCCTCCGGATGGAAGCCGCGCCGGAACGCGACGTGGCTGTCGAGCGCCATGCCGATCAGCTCGCGCAGCAGCTCGGCGTTCTCCGCCTTCGGGCCGAGGAACCACGCCTCCGGGCTGCCGACGCTGCCGCCCTTGAGGTCGAGCGCGTCGTGCAGGCGCTCGTCCCACCGCGCCCGTGGCAACTCGCGGTCGGACGAATGGGTCATGTCGGCGACGACGGGGGTGTCATCGGGGGCGACGGTCATGGCAGCGACTCCGCAACGGGGGTGCGCCGAAGCAGCAGCACCATGATCAGCATGGACGGCACCGCCGTGAAGATCGTCAGGCCATAGAACGGCACCCAGCCCACCGCCGCCGCCAGGAATCCGGACAGCCCGCCCAGCGTGCGCAGCGGCAGCGAGGCCAGCGACGACAGCAGCGCATACTGGGTGGCCGAGTAGCCGGGCGCGCACAGGCTTGAGAGGAAGGTGCTGAAGGCGGCGTCCGCCATGGCCTCGGCGAACGCCTCCAGCACCACCTTGGCCACCAGGATGGTCGGGTCGCCGCCGGAATACGCCAGGGCGAAGTACAGGAACATCGACGCCATCTGCACGAACCCCGTCAGCACCAGCGCGCGCCGGGCGCCGAGCCGCGCCACCAGCAGGCCGCCCGCCGCCGCCCCCGACAGGCTCGCCGCCAGGGCGGGGATGCCGATGGCCAGCGCCACCTGGGCGCGGTCGAAGCCGAGCGAGCGGTAGAACGGCGGCGCCATGGTGCCGGCCATCGCCTCGCCGAGCTTGAACAGCACCACGAAGGCCAGCACGGTCCAAACGTGCGGCCGGGTCATGAAGTCGCGTAACGGCGACAGCACGGCCTCGTCGAGCAGGGCGGCGGCGCCACGCCAGGGCCGGGTGGCCTGCGGCGTCGCCGCCCTGCTCGACGAAGTGGGGGCCAGCAGCGTGACGACGGGGCCGAGCGCCACCAGCCCGGCGACGCACAGCAGGGCGCCGTGCCAGCCAAGGTATCCGGCCAGCCCGATCGCCGCCGACCCGGATACCAGCAACGCCGCGCGATAGCCCCAGATGTACGCCGCCAGCGCGATGCCCTGCGAGCGCTCGGCGAACGTCTCGATCCGCCAGGCATCGATGACGATGTCCTGGCTCGCCGACAGGAACGCCACGGCCGCCGCACAGGCGATCAGCGGCAGCGGTGCTCCGGGATTGCCGGTCGCCAAGCCGGCGCAGGCCAACGCCAGCGCCGGCTGGATTGCCATCAGCCAGCCGCGCCGTTGCCCCAGGGACCGCAACCAGCCAGGCGGCGCGAACCGGTCCAGCAACGGCGCCCACAGGAACTTCAGCGCATAGGGCAAGCCGATGTTGGCGGTGAGGCCGATGACCCCGAGCGAGACGCCATCCTCGCTGAACCATTGCCGCAGGGTGAATCCGGACAACGGCAACGGCAACCCGGCGACGAAACCATAGACTGCCATGATGGCGATGGCGCGTCCGGGAAAACCAGCCTCGTCAACGCGCAACGGCAAGGCCTTGGCACGGGTCCAACGCCTTGCCGCCAGCTAGGCTTCAGTCAGGCGCAGCTAGCGGGCGCCGGTGCCGCCGGGAGTGGTGGCCGCACCCGGTGCCATGGACGAACCACCCCCATCGACGCCAGCCGTGCCGGCGGCCGAAGTGGGGTTGCCGGGCGATGGTGGCGTAGCCATGCCGCTCGATCCGCCCGCGCCGCCATTCATGCCGGCGGCGGCGCCCGTCTCACCCATCGAGCTTCCACCCACCGAGCTTCCACCCATCGAAGTTCCGCCCATGGACGAGCTGCCGCCTGCGCCACCACCCGCAGCGCCGGCGCCAGCCCCGCCAGCGCCGCCGCTTTGGGCGAGGGCGGGGGTGGCACCGATAGCCGTAAACAGGCCGAGTGCGGCGAAGACCATCTTGATGGACATTGGAGTTCCCTTGGAAAACGGTGAGTTGCACCGCTCAACCAACGTCGCGCCCTTCCTTGTGGTTCCGCACGGCGCACATGCATCGACGGGATGGGAGAGCCGCCTTGCCGCCGTCACGCCGCCGCGGAGTCCGTCTTCTTCTCGTTGCGCTTGCGCTCGTTGGGATCGAGGAACCGCTTGCGCAGGCGTATGGCGCTCGGCGTTACCTCGACCAGCTCGTCGTCCTCGATGTAGCTGATCGCCTGCTCCAGGCTCATGCGGCGCGGCGGGATCAGCAGCATCGCCTCGTCCTTGCCGGAGGCGCGCACGTTGGTGAGCTTCTTCTCCTTGATCGGGTTCACGTCGAGGTCCGACTCGCGTGAATGCGCGCCCAGGATCAGGCCCTCGTAGACCTTGTCGCCCGGGTTGACGAACAGCGTGCCGCGCTCCTGCAAGTACCACAGCGCGTAGTGGATCGCCTCGCCGCCCTCGGTGGAGATCAGCGAGCCGTTGCGGCGGCCCTCGATCGGCCCCATCCATGGGCCGTAGCCGCTGAACAGGCGGTTCATGACGCCGCTGCCGCGAGTGTCGGTCAGGAACTCGCCGTGGTAGCCGATCAGCCCGCGGCTCGGGATGATGAAGGTCAGCCGCACCTTGCCGCCGCCGGACGGGCGCATGTCCTGCATGACGCCTTTGCGGCGGCTCATCTTCTCCACCACGATGCCGGAATAGGGCTCGTCCACGTCGACCAGCACCTCCTCCATCGGCTCCTCGCGC
>CAXSFF010000693.1:0-3025 GCA_964236035.1 uncultured Acetobacteraceae bacterium | reverse complement strand
CTCGTCTGCCAGGCCGGATCAGATAGTGCAGGCCCGCGGCGTGCACCAGAGGGACAGGAACTCCGTGGCCGTTCTGGATGCATTCCCCTCCCGTGCCGAGATGCTGCGGCCGGAAGTGGAAACCCGCCCCCCAGCCGAGCAGCGCGACCGCGACCGCGTGCGCTGGCCGGCGCAGACCGACTACCTGTTCGCCCACTCCCCGTTCTATCGCGACAAGCTGCGCGTTGCCGGGATCGACAGCGCCGAAGAGGTCGGCTCGCTTGACGACCTCCCCCGTTTGCCCTTCACGGAAAAAGACGAGATCCGCAAGTCGCAGGCGGACCACCCGCCGTTCGGCAGGCATCTTGCGGCCGACCCGGCGAAGATTGCGCGGGTCTATTCCACCTCCGGCACCACAGGCGACCCGGTGTACATGCCCGTCACTGCCGACGATCTTTCCATGTGGATCGAGATCTCGTCGCGTTCCTACTACACGGCCGGGCTGCGGCCGAAAATGAGGGTGATCAGCACCTTCAACGCCGGACCCTTCGTCGCCGGCGCCTCGCTGGACACCATGGCCAAGCTGGGCGTGTGCCATATCCCGATGGGCACGGGGAACACGGTGCGGCTGGTCAAGGCGCTGCAGCTGATCAAGGCCGACGCGCTGCTCTGCACGCCCTCCTATGCCGCCTACCTGGCGGAGCACCTCGTCAAGATCGGCCTCAAGCCGGACAGCCTTGGTCTCAGGCGCATCTGCGTCGCCGGCGAGCCGGGCGGCGGCGAGACGGAGTTCCGCGGACGCATCGAGCGCGCCTTCGGCGCCAAGCTCTGCGAGGCCATGGGCATCGGCGACGTGTCCGTCTCGCTCTGGGGCGAGTGCGAGGTCCAGCAGGGGATGCACTTCAGCGGCGGCGACTTCGTTCACCTGGAGCTGATCGACCCCGAGAGCGGGCGGCCCAGGCCCATGGAGGACGGCGCCGAGGGCGAGCTGGTCTATACCGCGCTGCACCGCGAGGCGGCGCCGCTGCTGCGCTTCCGCTCGCGCGACCACGTGCGGATGTGGACCTCGCGCTGCTCCTGCGGCCGCACCACGCCGCGGGTGCGCTGCATCGGGCGGACGGACGAGCTGCTGATTGTGCGCGCCGTCAACGTCTTTCCTTCCGCGATCCGCGACGTGGTGGCCGGCTTTGCGCCGAAGACCAGCGGCGCCATCCTGGTGAAGCCCCTGGTCAAGAGCGTGCGGCAGGAGCCGCCACTTCCCGTGCAGGTGGAGCTTGCGGAAGGGGTGGAGGCCGGCGAGGCGCTGGCCGCCGCCATCGCCGTCAAGGTGCGCGAGGCGCTGATCGTCACGGTCAAGGTTGAGCTGGTGCCGCACGGGGCGCTGGGCCGCAGCGAGTACAAGACCAAGCTGCTCGATTTCAAGGATGCCGCGGAGGCGCCGCGATGAGCGGAAGCAAGACGTTCAATACCCACATCGCCACCAGCGACGCCACCAGCATCACCGTCCGCGGCAAGGATCTGGTAAGCGAGCTGATCGGGCATCGCACCTTCACGGAAACCGTGTTCTTCGCCCTGGCGCACCGGATGCCTGGTCCCGGCGAAACGCGGGTACTCGACGCCTGCCTGGTGACGCTGATGGAGCACGGCTGGACGCCCTCCTCCCTGGTCACGCGGTTGATGGCGGACAGCACGCCGGGCCAGGCGCAGGTGGCGATCGCCGCCGGCCTGCTGGCCGTCGGCGACGTCTTCGCCGGCACCATGGACGGCTGCGCCCGCCTGCTCGCCGCCGGCGTGGAGGCGCCGAACGCCGAAGCCTGGTGCCGCGACACGGTGGCGCACCATCGGACCAACCGCCTGCCCATGCCGGGCTTCGGCCACCCCTTTCACAAGCCCGACGACCCGCGCCCGCCCCGCCTGTTTCAGGTGGCGCAGGAGGCCGGGTGCTCCGGGCGTTATGTGGCGCTGCTGCGGCAGCTCGGTGCGGAGTTCGACCGCGCTTCGGGCCGGCACCTGACGATCAATGCGACGGGGGCAATCGCGGCCCTGTTGCTGGAGATCGGCTTGCCGCCGGCAGCCATGCGCGCCGTGGCAGTGGTGTCGCGTTCTGGCGGGCTGGCCGGGCACGTGGTCGAGGAGCAGCAAAAGCCAGCAGCACGGGAGATCTGGCGTTTGGCGGAGCACGGCGTGCCCTACGCCGACCCGGAGATCTGACGACGCCGGACAGGCCGCAAGGCGGGATCAACCCGCCCGGCACAAACTACGACGAACCGTACTTTCTCCTTCGCCGGGGCCTGGGATCATCCGCGGGTCGTGTCAATCCCGCCCTGGTACCTCTCGATGGTGGGATTGTCGGTTGCCTTGCCAAGGAGTCGCGCTTCGTGGTCGTCGGCGCTGTCTTTTGGCTGCCAGCCGATCTTGGCCCGGGTGTCGCGTCCCCAGAAGGTGCGAGGGTTGCCCGAAGCGCCCCAGATCACGTCGCAGCCGACCTCCGGCGCGTTGCCGGCGGCGACCACCAGGGAGCACACGTCCGGGTAGGACAGCCAGGTGGACAGCATCCGCTCCGTGGAGGGCTCCGGAAAGCAGGAGCCGATGCGGAGCAGCACGCTCTCCACCCCGTGCTTCATCCAGTAGAGCTTGGCCATGTTCTCGCCGTACACCTTCGACAGGCCATAGAGGCTGTCAGGCCGCAGCTCGCAGTCGTCGTCGAGCCTGGTGGTGCGTTCGTGGAAACCGATCGCGTGGTTGGAGGAGGCGAAGACCACCCGTGCCCGCTCCCGCCGCGCCGCCTCGTAGATGAAATAAAGGCCGCGCAGGTTGGCGTTGATGATGTCCTCGGCCGGCCAAAGATCGTGCGAGGCGCCGCCGAAATGGACGATCAGGCCGCATCCCTCGGCCAGGCGCAGCAGGTTCACGCCGTCGCCCAGGTCGCATCGGGTGAAGCTGGCGCCGGGCGGCAGCGCGTCCGGAAAAGGCGCCATGTCCGTCAGGCGCAGGGACCAGCCCTCCTGCGCCATCGCGCGGGCGAGCTGGCGGCCGATGTTGCCGG
>CAXSFF010000692.1:0-3027 GCA_964236035.1 uncultured Acetobacteraceae bacterium | reverse complement strand
TCTCGGGTGCTTCACCCGCTTCTACCGCCGTAAGCACACGTTCGCGCAGGTCCGTAGAGTATGATCCAGGCATGAATACCTCCTTCCCATAATATGGGGTCGGACATCTCAACCTGCACGCGACTTGCTATAGCGGCGATGATCTGGATGCCGGCCTCCATCCGTCAGCCGGGCACAAAGCTCGACATCCCCGGCGCCCTGGTGCTGTTTGTCGCGCTAAATCTGCTGATCGGCCCGGTCTTGTTCGGCAACGATGCCGGCTGGGCATCCTGGCTGTCGGCGATGGCGGCTGCGGGCATCGTTGGCATGTGGCTGTTCCTGCTTCTGGAGCGGCGGGTCACGTCGCGGGGCGGCATGCCGCTGGTCGATCTCACGCTGCTGCGCGACCGGATTTTCCTGACCGGCCTGGCCGCCGCGGGATGCTTCTATTTCGCCAACGTCTCGTTCTACCTCGTCATCACGCTCCACATGCAAGGCGCGCTCGCCTTCACCCCGGCGCAATCCGGCCTGGCGCTGCTGCCGCTGGCGATCGCCTTCGTGCTGACCTCCCGCAGTGCCACCATGCGCGCGCTGCGGATCGGACCGCGTTCGCTGGTCGAGGGCTGCTTGGCGATGCTGGGCGGGCTCGCCTGCGTCGCCGCACTCGTCACGCTGACGGTGCCGTCGGTGCTTGCCATGGCGCTCGCGCTGATCCCGTTCGGCATCGGCCAGGGCCGCATCATGGCGCCCCTGAGCAGCCTAGTGCTGGCCGGGGTTCCGCCCACCCAGGCCGGCTCGGCATCGGGCGTGCTGGTCACCTCGCAGCAGGTCGCCAACGCGGCCGGCGTCGCGCTGGCCGGCGCGCTATATTTCAGCATGCTGGCGAGCACGACGCCGCCCGCCGCCCTGCTGACGACGCTGGCCGGGCTGGCGCTGGCCATCGCCGCGACGATGGTGTTCCTGGCACAGATGATCCCACCCGCCGGACCCACGGCGGACCAAGCTTGACGCCGAATCCCCTGTGCTAACCATCTGGGCCATAAGGTAAAGACAACGCGTGAATACGCAGCGGGCGGCGACGGATGACGAGATGCGCCGGGATTGGCCGGTATTGCTCACCTGCTTCTGCACGGCGGTGTGTTGGCCTGGGGGCTCGCGCTATATGGCCAGGCGCTGCTGGCGGAACTGCACCGGCTGCAGGGCTGGTCCACCGGCGCGATCGGCAGCGCTACCAACGTCTCCTTCCTGCTCGGCGCCGGCCTGCTGGCCTGGGTCGGGCCGGCAATCGCACGGCTGGGTGCGCGCACGGTGCTCAGCGGCGGCGCGATCCTGCGACCCCATTGCGGACATAGGGATGCAGAATTCAAGCAGACCGTGCGAAAACTCGCCTGGGCAGTGATGCTGGGGAACTCAACCACCAGAACTGCACAACGGGGTTGCGGTGAACCCCACAGACGATTTGGTAACAAGCCCGGTCCGCGTCATGATTTTGGTCGATCCTGCCAATCAGCCGACGAAAATTGCGCAAGTGGAAGCCTTTCAGGCCGCCACCGCAGCCATCAGCTCCGTAAACCCGACGATGTTCAGCACCCGCCGGAGATTATAGGCGAGCGCCGTCAGACTGAACTCGGCGCGGACCTTCTCCAGGCCACGCATCAGGAACGCGCCCTGGTTCATCCATTGCTTGATCGTGCCGAATGGGTGTTCGACCGTCTCGCGTCGGCGGTCGAGAACGCCCGGACGCTTTGCCAACCGGGCCTGCATCCGGTCCAATACCGCTTCGTTCTCCAGCCGAGAGACCGTGCGAAACTTGCCGCCCGTGCATTGCGAACGGATCTTGCAATCATCACACGCCAGCTTGTTGACGTAGTTGATCTTCTTCAGGCCACGCAGAAGAGACGATGAATAGGGATGAAGACGCTGACCGGCGGGACAGACGTAACTGTTGTCGTCTGCGTCGTATTGAAACTCATCCTTGCGGAACAAGCCTGCCTTGACCGAGGGACCACGCTGTGGACGCGGCACATAGGGCACGATCCCAGCCTTCTCGCAGGCCTCGATGTCCTCGATCTTGAAATAACCCTTGTCGGCCACCGCATCGATGGTCTCGACGCCAAGGACCTCCTTCGCCGCTTCGGCGGTCTGCGTCAGCAGCCCCATATCAACAACCTGGTTGGTAACCTGCTGCTCGACGATCAGCTTATGCTTGGTATCAACGGCAACTTGAACGTTGTAGCCCACAGCGACATGCGTGTGCGCCGCCATTGCGCGGCTGTCAGGATCGGTCAGCGAGATCTGGTCCTCGCCGGTCCGATCCAGCTGCGCCAGCATCTCCTGGCAGCGCGTGCGCCGGGTGCGGATGGCGGCGATCTTTTCAGCCAAGTTGTCGACCCGTGAGCCAGCTGTTTTGCTTTCAGCGGCATCACTTTGATCGAGACGCTGAAGGTAATCGTCGAGCTTGGCATCAGCGAGTGAGATGAACTTGGTCAATGAGGCGCGGGTGAAGTTGTGATCTTTGTTGTTGACCGCCTTGATCCGGGTGCCGTCCACCGCCAGTAGGTCTTTGCCAAACAGGTCCAGCTGACGGCACAGCAGCACGAACTGGCGGAAGATGGGGCGAAAGGCCTTGCGGTTATCACGGCGGAAATCGGCAATGGTCTTGAAGTCCGGCTTCAGATGGCGCAGCAGCCAGATCACCTCGATGTTGCGATGGGTCTCAGCTTCCAGGCGGCGACTGGATCGCACACGGTTCAGATAGCCGTAGATGTAGAGTTTCAGGAGGTCAGTCGGGGCATAGCCAGGCCGCCCGGTCCGCTTCGGCGCGACACGAAAAAAGCCCGCCGCGGTCAGATCCAAGCCGTCAACAAAGGCTTCGATGAACCGTACCGGGTTCTCTGGGCCAACATAGTCGTCAAGGGATCCCGGTAGCAGCAATGCCTGGAATCGGTCGTGGCCGGCGATGTGCGTCATGGGCGGGATTCTAGCGCATCTTGCGCTACGCCGGAATCCGTTGCGGCACAGATTTCACACGGTCTGCTCGATTTCTGC
>CAXSFF010000691.1:0-3029 GCA_964236035.1 uncultured Acetobacteraceae bacterium | reverse complement strand
TCAGCCCGGCGCACAGGCCGAGCAGCGTCAGGATGTTCGGGATCATCCGGTTGAACGACGGCCCGGCGTAGCGCGGGCGCTGCCGCGGCCGGAACCGGGTGCGCAGCCGCGCGACGGGGGAGCCGGCCCGGTCGGGCGTCACGGCGCGGACAACTCGGCCAGCACCGTCTCGCCGCCGATCATCAGCTGACCTTCCTCGACCAATGGGCGGACGCCCTCCGGCAGATACAGGTCGGTTCGGCTGCCGAAGCGGATGATGCCGAAGCGGCTGCCGCCGAGGACGGCCTGGCCCTCCCGCACCGAGCAGACGATCCGCCGCGCGATCAGGCCGGCGATCTGCACGATGGCCATCTGCCGCCCGTCCGGCAGGCGCAGCGCCAGGGCGTTGCGCTCATTGTGGTCGCTCGCTTTGTCCATGCTGGCATTGACGAACTTGCCGTGGCGGTAGGCGATGCGCGTCACCGTGCCGCTCGCCGGCATGCGGTTGACGTGGACGTCGAGCACGGAAAGGAAGATCGCCACCCGCCAGCGCGGCCCGTCGCCAAGGCCCAGCTCGGCCGGCGGCACCGCCTGCATCACGGAAACGACGCGGCCGTCCGCTGGCGCCACGACCGCGCCGGTCCGTGTGGGCGGCACGCGCTCCGGGTCGCGGAAGAAGTACAGGCAGAACAGCACGAACAGCGCGCCGAGCCAAGCGAGCCAGGCGCCGACGATGAAGCCGAGCAGCACCGCCACGACGCCGCCGAGGATGAAGGGCCGGCCCACCGGGTGCGGCGGCGCCAGAACGGAACGGAAGGATTCAATCGGAGTCATGGCTCACGAAATAGTCACTGCGTCCAGCGCAGGCAAGCCCGCGGCGCGCCCAGCACGGGCAAGCCCGTCACCGCGCGGCGATTGGCACGGCGAAGGCCTGGCCGGGGTAGATCAGCCGGGGATCGCGGATCTGGTCGCGGTTCGCCAGGTAGATGACGGTGTAGTGCACGCCCGTGCCGTATGCCCGCCGCGCCAGCCGCCAAAGGGTCTGGCCCGGCTGCACCACCACGCGGCCCGAGGCGAGGGCGATGGGCGGGACCGCGGCGCGCTGGAATGGCAGCTCGACCCGGGCCAGCACCTGGCCGCCGTCGAGCTGATCGACGCGCAGCCGGTGCGTGCCCCGAGACAGCGCGTGGTGCGGCGCCATGGCCCAGCGGCCCTGCGCGTCCGCCGTCGCGTCCCCGGCCGGCGCGTCGTCAACATAGGCCCGCACCGCAGCGCCCGGCGGCGCCTGGCCTGCGAACCGGGTCGCGCGGCGGTCGTCATAGTCCACGACGTCCAGCCCGAGATGCGCGCCAGGCTTCTGCGTGCCCGACTGCTGCGTGCCCGACTGCTGCGTGCCCGACTGCTGCGTGCCCGACTGCTGCGTGTCCGGCTTCTGCTCAGGCCGGGTCACGCCGTCCAGCGCTTCCTGCAGCACCCGCGGCGCGCCCTCCTGCGGCACCAGCAGCGCCGTCACCGGACCGGAGGCCGCCGGCGACGCGGGAACGTCGAGCAGGACGGTGCCGTCGCCCTTCACGTCGCGCCCGTCCGCCGAGCGTGCCGAAAGGCTCAGCTCCCGCCCACCGGGCGCGAGCGCGGTCGCGGACACCAGCACCCATTCGCCACGGGCGTTGGCCCGGACCCGGCCAAGCGTCGCGTCGTTGTTGACCACGACCACCGTGGCGCCCGGCTCCGCGCGTCCGGCCAGGACGGCGCCCCGCGGGCCGACCCGCACGATGTCGAAGCTGGGCGCGATGCTAGGGCGGGAACTCGGCGCGGGCGCAGGCGCGGCGGCGTCGAGGTGGGCCGGGGCGGGCATCGGCGGCGGGGGGCCGGCGCTCGGCCAAAGCATGAAAGCGAAGCCGGCCATGCCTGCGCACAGCACGGCGACAACTGCCAAGCGGGCCAGCAACGTTCGCAATTTGGAACCGTTCATCAAATGACGTTAGGATGATGTAAACGGCATGGCAATCGCTTCGTGTTCGTTGCTGAGACTTGTCGCATTTAGGACACATCGTTTCGGGATGCGGCGTAAAGCGCCGGGCCGTCACCGCTGCAGCAGGCGGCCGCCCAGCCAAGCGGCGCCCGCCGTGAGCGCCCCCGCCACCGGCACGGCCAAGACCCGCCCGGCCCGGCCCCGCCGCGCCGCCATCCGGGGCACAAGCCACGCCGCTCCGGGGGCCAGCAGGCAGGCGAGATCCGCCGCGTTCACCCGGCCCTGCGCCAGCCGCCCGGCCCCGAGGTCCGCCGCCGCCGCGACGGTGGCGAGCAGCACCGGCGGCAGCACCCCGCCCAGGGGCCACGCTGCCCCGGCGGCGGCGGCCAGCGCCGCCGCGATCCAAACCGGCGGCGCCCCGGCCAGCAGCAGCCCGCCCCACAACGCCAGCGCCACCGCCAGCGCCCGCCCGTACGCGCCGGGAGCGCCGGGCATGCCCACGCCGCGCGCCAGCAGCCACGCCGCGAGGGTGACGGCGAGCCAGACGCGCCAGAACTCCGGCCGCGCCGGAGCCGAGCCGGCCAGCCACCATCCTGCCAGCACGGCCAGCGCCCAGGGTAGCCAACGCTCCGCACGGCCGCGCAGCCGGGGCGAGGCGATCCCGGCCAGCGCCGCCGCGACGGCGGCTGCAGCGGCGGGTAGCAGCAAGAAGTCCGCCATCGCCCGCGGCGCCAGCACGGCCCGCGGCGCCACCCCCGGCAGCGTCATCCAGCCCGCCAGCGCCCCCAACGCGCCCGACGCCGCGGCGGGCCAGCGCGCGCCCGTTGCGCGCCCGGCCAATCCCAGCGCCAAGGCGACACCGAACGCCGCGAGCGCCGGCACGCAGGCGGACAGGACGGGATGGTGCAGCACCGCACCGCCGGGCATCGTGAACGGGTGCTGCAAGGAAAACGACATGGCGGCCCGCATGGCGGCGGCGGGCTTTCCCGTCAAGCCGGGGGGCGGCATAATGCGGCATGGCCCAACCGCCCCGCCCCGCCGCCCTGCCGCGCGGTGCTCCGGCCGCGTGGTGACGATC
>CAXSFF010000690.1:0-3034 GCA_964236035.1 uncultured Acetobacteraceae bacterium | reverse complement strand
GCAGCCGGTTGGCCAGCTTGCTGACCACGCCTTGCAGATGCTGCAGCTGCTGGTCGAGCTGCTGCCGCAGCCGGGTCAGTTCGTCCGGGTCGCACAGGTGGTCGGCCTCGACCTCTTCGTCGTTGTTGCGGCTGAACGGGCGGTAGCTGGCGCTGTCGTCCAGCACGGGGCGCTCGCGGCGCTGCTGCGGGCCGCCGGGCTTCTCGTCGCCCTCGGCGGCGGCGGCCTGCTCCTCCTCGGCCTCGTCGCCCTCGTCCTCGCCGGCCTCGCCCGTCATCTGCTCGGGCTGCTGGCCCAGGGTGCTGTCCTGCTCGGCCTGCGCCTCGCCCTCGCTGTCCTGGCTGTTATCCTGGCTGCCGGCCTGCTCGCCGCCCTCCTCGCCCTCGTCGGGGCTGTCGTCGGGTTCCGCCTCGACCTCCGCCTCGGCCAGTTGCAGCGCCGCCAGCAGCTTGCGGGCGGCGCGGGTGAACGCGGCCTGGTCGTTCTGCGTCGCCGCCATGTCCAGCATGGCCTTGTCAGCGTCAGCGCCCAGCGTGTCGCGCCAGCTCTGCAGGATCGCCTGCGCCGCCGCCGGGGCGGGCTGGCCGGACATCGCCTCCCGCGCCAGCAGCGACAGCGCGGCGGGCAGGGGAAGCTGGTCGCGCCGGGTCATGCGATCGAAACCCTCGACCTCGCACTCGTCCTCCAGCCGCGCCCGCAGGTTGGAGGCGACGCCGTCCATGAACTGCGAGCCAACCGTCTCGACCCGCGCCTGCTCCAGCGCGTCGTACACGTCCTTGGCCTCGCGCCGCCCCGGGCTGCGCGCCGCGTGCACGCCCTCGTCGTGGTGGCGCAGGCGCAGCGCCACGCTGTCGGCGGCCCCGCGCAGCCGCGCCATCTCGGCCGGCGGCAGCGCCCGGGTCGGCAAGGGCAGCCGCGCGCGCTTGCCGACCACGCCGGACGGGCCAGGCTGGAACGCCACCTGCACGTCCGCCACTTGCGCCAGCGCCCGCACTGCGCCGGCGGTGGCGCGCTTGAACTCCTCCGACCGGCTGTCCTTGGTTCCGCTCAAATCTAGATCGCCTTGCGCGTGGCGCCCCCGCTGGAGAGGTCCTCGTTGAAGCAGCGTTGGTAATACTCGGCGACCGTGCTGCGCTCCGCCTCATCGCATTTGTTAAGAAAGGTAAGCCGGAACGCGAAGCCGATGTCGCCGAAGATGCGCGCGTTCTCGGCCCAGGTGATCACCGTGCGCGGCGACATCACCGTCGAGATGTCGCCGTTGATGAACCCGGCGCGCGTCAGGTCGGCCAGCGCCACCATACTTTCGGTACGCTTGCGGGCCGGCTTGTCGTTGGCGTCCAGGCGCATCTTTGCCATCACGATCTGCGTCTCCTGCGCGTGCGGCAGGTAGTTCAGCGTGGCGACGATGTTCCAGCGGTCCATCTGGCCCTGGTTGATCTGCTGGGTGCCATGGTATAGCCCCGTGGTGTCGCCGAGGCCGACCGTGTTGGCGGTGGCGAACAGCCGGAACGCCGGGTGCGGCCGGATCACCTTGTTCTGGTCCAGCAAGGTCAGCCGCCCCTCTACCTCCAGCACGCGCTGGATGACGAACATCACGTCCGGCCGCCCGGCGTCGTACTCGTCGAACACCAGCGCGCATGGGTGCTGCAACGCCCATGGCAGGATGCCCTCGCGGAACTCGGTGATCTGCATGCCGTCGCGCACCACGATGGCGTCCTTGCCGATCAGGTCGATGCGGCTGATGTGGCTGTCGAGGTTGACCCGGATGCAGGGCCAGTTCAGCCGCGCCGCGACCTGCTCGATATGCGTCGACTTGCCCGTGCCGTGATAGCCCTGGATCATGACCCGGCGGTTGAAGCTGAACCCCGCCAGGATCGCCAGCGTCGTCTCGCGGTCGAAGCGGTAGGTCTGGTCGATCTCCGGCACGTGATCGGTGCGGATCGAGTAGGCCGGCACCTGCATGTCGACGTCGATGGCGAACGCCTCGCGCGCGTTGACGGTGGTGTCCGGCAGGTTGATGGCCGAGAGCACCTGGTTCGAGGTGTCGGCGAAGGTTTCGACGTCGTTCATCGGCGGGCGTGTCCTCGGTGGCGCGAAATCAATGGGCGCATAGCATATGGGGGCGCGGATCGTACGGGTCGTGGCGTCCATCGGAGCGTCACGCGGCAATAAGGTCAACCCGCTTGCGCCAGCCTCGGCTCCGCAGCCAGATGGGTGCGGAGGGCGGCGTAGGCCAGGTTGATGGTCTTCAGGCGTTCCTCGGCGTCGCGGTCGCCGCCGTTGGCATCGGGATGGTGGCGCTTGGCCAGTTCCTTGTAGCGCGACTTCAGGGCGTCGATCGAGACCGGCCAATCAAGACCCAGTGTGTGCAGCGGTTCCCGCAGCTCCGCCGGCGTCACCGAACGCGCCCGCTCGGCGGACCGTGCCCGTCCGGCGGCCAATGCCTCCAGCGGGTCGCGCAAGGCGTCCTCGTTCATGAAGCGATGGCCCAGGCGGCCGAGCGGCCAGGTCGGCCGTTGCCAGCCGGTGTCTGCCCGCAGCTGCGCCTCGACCTGCGCCGGGCTCATGCCCTTGTAGAAATCCCAGGTGGAGTTGTAGGCGCGCACGTGCTCCAGGCAGAACCACCAGTAATCGTTGAGCGAGGTGCGGGATTTCGGCGCGCGGTATTCCCCCGCGGCGGTGCATCCGGGGCAGTCGCATGAATGGCCAGGCGCCCCCGGGTCGGGCGCGTAGGCCCGGGGTCGCGGGATGCGTCGGGTCATGCAGCTTTATGTGCGCCGGCGGCGTATCGGGGCAAGGCCTGTGTTGCCGGAGTGGATGGCCAAGACTGGGCAGGCATAGCACGTTGGCGGAACCGGGGCGATCCGATGTAGGGTAGCCGGCATGCAAACTCGTCAGGAGCGGCTATGTGCCGCGTTAACCGCCGCCTTCGCCCCAACGATGCTTGACGTGGTCGATGAAAGTCACCGCCACGCCGGGCACGCCGGGGCCCGGGACGTCGGCGAGACGCATTACGCGGTCCGCATGGTCTCCG
>CAXSFF010000689.1:0-3036 GCA_964236035.1 uncultured Acetobacteraceae bacterium | reverse complement strand
CCCAGCTCATCTCGCGCAGCGGCTCCGACTACATGGTCGACGTGCTGCACAGTCTGCCGCTCGACTACATCACCACCATGCCGGGTTCGACCTTCCGCGGCCTGCACGAATCGATCATCAACTACGGCAACAACACCAAGCCGGAGCTGCTGACCTGCCTGCATGAGGAGATCGCCGTCGGCATGGGGCACGGCTACGCCAAGGTGGCCGGCAAGCCGCTCGGCGCGCTGCTGCACGGCGTGGTCGGGCTGCAGCATGGCTCGATGGCGATCTACAACGCCTGGGCCGACCGCGTCCCCGTCGTGGTGATCGTCGGCAACACCCTGGCCGCCCAGGAGCGCCGACCCGGCGTCGAATGGACGCACTCGGCGCAGGACAATGCCGCCATGGTGCGCGACTACGTCAAATGGGACGACATGCCCGGCTCGCTGGAGCATTTCGGCGAGTCGATGGTGCGCGCCTACCGCATCGCCGTGACGCCGCCGTTCGCCCCCACCCTGATCGTGGCGGACGGCGAACTGCAGGAGAAAGCTATTCCGGACGAGCCGCCGGAGCTACCCCGGCTCACCACGCTGAGCGCCCCCGTCGGCGACCCCCATGCCGTGATGCAGGCGGCCAAGCTGCTGGTGGGCTCGTCCAGCCCCGTGATCATCGTCGACCGGCTGGTGAGCAACGCCGAGGGCATGCAGGCGCTGGTCGACCTGGCGGAGGCGTTGCAGGCGCCCGTGATCGACAAGGGCGGCCGGATGAACATGCCGAACCGCCATTACCTCAACCACTCGGGGTCGGCGAGCGCGCTGGTGCGGCAGGCCGACGTGGTGCTGGGGCTGGAGGTATGGGACCTGTACTCGGCGGTGAACCAGTACCGCGACCGCATCGTGCGCGACAGCCATCCGCTGATGAAGCCGGGCGCCAAGCTGATCAGCATCGGCGCCGGCGACCTGCTGATGCACTCCAACATGCAGGACTCGCAGCGCTACCAGCCCGCCGACCTGGCGATCTCCGGCGATGGCCAGGCGACCCTGCCGATCCTGCTGGACGCCGTGCAGCGCAGCCTGCCGCAATCCGGCGCCTATGCCGACCGCGGCAACAAGCTGCGCGACGCCGCCGCCGCCGCCGACAAGCGCAACCGCCAGGCCGCCACCTATGGCTGGGACGCTGACCCGATCAGCGTCGCGCGCCTGTGCGCCGTGCTGGGGCGCGCGATCCAGCACGAGGACTGGGCGCTGGTCAGCCCATCGCTGTTCCAGAGCGACTGGCCGGTCAAGCTGTGGGACTTCACCAAGCCGTACCAGCACATCGGCGGCGCCGGCGGCTTCGGCGTCGGCTACACGGGGCCGTCCTCGATCGGCGCGGCGTTGGCGCACCGCGACGCCGGCGGGCGGCTGGCGGTGTCGATCATGGGCGACGGCGAGCTGATGTGCTGCCCCGGCATCTTCTGGACGGCGGCGCACCACCGCATCCCGCTGCTGATGGTGATGCACAACAACCGCGCCTACCACCAGGAGGTGATGCACATCCAGCGCATGGCCGACCGCCACGGCCGCGGCATCGACCGCGCCAACATCGGCACCGCGATCGACAATCCGAACATCGATTACGCCAAGATGGCCGACAGCATGGGCGTCTGGTCGAAGGGGCCGATCACCGACCCCGCCGACCTGGCGCCGGCATTCCAGCAGGCGATCGCCATGGTCAAGCAAGGCCAGCCCGCGTTGGTCGACGTCGTCTGCCAGGCCCGGTGAGGCACGGCATGGTCATCCGCATCACGCTGATCCTTGCTCTCGGCATCGGCCCGTTGGCCGCCCAGCAGGCCGATGGCGACGCCGCGCATGGTCGGCAACTGTTCGTGGGCGTCGGCTGCTCCGGATGCCACGGCACCATCGGCCAGGGCGGCCCCGGATTGCGGCTGGCCCCTGCCCCGCTGCCGGTGGCGGCGATCGCGGCCTACATCCGCAACCCGGCCGGCGAGATGCCGCCGTACGGCTCGAAGGTGGTCGGCGATGCGGACGTGTGCGACATCCACGCCTATCTCGCCAGCATCCCCCGCGCCCACGCCGTCGCGGACATCCCCGAGCTGAACTGACACCCGTCATTGCGAGGAGCGCTTGCGACGAAGCAATCCAGGGCCGCACGGCGAGTTTCGTCGCGTGGCCCTGGATTGCCGCGCCGCCAAGCGGCGGCTCGCAATGACGGTCGAGGAGTCTGGCTCCAACGCCGCTGGACCGACTCCACGTTTCTTCACAAATCCACTGGCGTCATCCCGGCACTCCGGATATATTACCGTTTGTTTCAGTCTGAGGGATGGGCGTCGATGAAGGCGATCAATGCGATCCGCATGGGGGGCGTCGATGTCCTGCCCCTGATCGAGGGCGGCAAGGGCGTCGGCGTCTCGACCGGCGTGTCGGCGGGAGCGTGGGCGGCCACCGGCGGCGCAGGCACCTTCAGCGCCGTCAACGCCGACACCTACCAGGAGGACGGCGAGCGCGAGCCGCAGCTCTACCACGGCCGCACCCGGCGCGAGCGCCACGAGGAATTTGTGCAGTACGGCATCCGCGGCGGCATCGCCCAGGCCGAGCGCGCCCACGACATCGCCGGCAGCAACGGCCGCGTCCACGCCAACATCCTGTGGGAGATGGGCGGCGCCGAGCGCGTCATCTCCGGCGTGCTGGAAGGCGCGCGCGGTCTGATCCACGGCATCACCTGCGGCGCCGGCATGCCGTACCGCCTGAGCGACATCGCCGCCAAGTTCGGCGTGCACTACTACCCGATTGTGTCCTCCAGCCGCGCCTTCAACGCCTTGTGGAAGCGTGCCTACTCGAAGGCTGCCTCGCTGCTCGGCGGCGTGGTGTACGAGGACCCCTGGCTCGCCGGCGGCCACAACGGCCTGACCAACGGTGAGGACCCGGAGAAGCCGGAGGACCCGTATCCGCGCGTGCTGGCGCTGCGCAAGCTGATGAACAGCTTCGGCCTCGGCCAGACCCCGATCATCATGGCCGGCGGCGTCTGGTGGCTGGAGGAGTGGGAGGACTGGAT
>CAXSFF010000688.1:0-3039 GCA_964236035.1 uncultured Acetobacteraceae bacterium | reverse complement strand
GTGGTGGCGTAGGGAATGCGCTCGGGGGCGTAGATCGCGAAATGATGGTTCTGGCCCGCCATCGGACCCAGGCCGCCCATCTGCCAGAACAGCCATTCCAGCGCCGTCTTGCGCCCGCGCAGGTCGTCCGGGATGAAACGCCCGACCTTGTCGGCGAGGTAAAGCAGGATCGCGCCGCTCTCGAACACGGACACCGGGTCGCCGTTATCCGCGGGCGCGTGGTCGACGATGGCGGGCATGCGGTTGTTGGGCGCGATGGCCAGGAAGTCCGGCTTGAACTGCTCGCCGGCGCTGATGTCGACAGGGATGATGCGGTAGTCGAGGCCCGCCTCCTCCAGGAACATCGTGATCTTGTGCCCGTTCGGCGTGGGCCAGTAGTGCAGGTCGATCATGGCAAGGGACTCTCCGTGGCAGCCGGCGCTACCTTGGACCATCGCCGGCGGTTTGTGCAGCCGTCCATGTCGCATCGATCAGGCCGTCCAGCGCGCCACCATCCCCGAAGCTCAGCGACCCAGCGACGTAGTGGTCCGGCCGCAGCAGCAGCACTCGATCCTGGTACGGCGCCACTGCCTGCGCGATCGCCGAGTCGGTCTCGCGCACCACGATGATTCCGAAGGCCGGGGCGGGTTCGGGCGCATCGGCCGGCAGCACGGCCACCCGCCGCGCGCCAAGCCCGTCCCAGCGCGTGGGCGGCAGGCGGCGGAAGCTCTCCTCCGGCGCGGCGGTGCGCAGCAGCAGGCTGAAGCCGCCGCCCAACACCTCGTCCAGGCGGACCAACTCGCCCGCCGCGTCGCGCACGAACGGCTGCGGGAACAGCCGCCCCGCCAGTGACTTGCGCGCGCCGCGGTCGTCCGGCGCCAGGAACCCGGCGTGGAACCGCGGCTTCGGCTTGTAGCGCATCTGCGCCACGTAGTCGCGCGCCGGCGGCCACACGCGCAGGCTGCGGAAGCCGAGCCGGGTCAGGAATCCGACCGCCCGGCTGCGCGGCGACATCACCTTTCCCATTCGCAACGCCAGCTGCACCATCTGCCAGACGTGGTCGGACCGCTCCTGCTCATACGTGTCGAGCAATCCCGGTCCGAGCCGCCGCTGCAGCACCGCCGCCAGCTTCCAGGCCAGGTTGTGCGCGTCGCGCAACCCGCTGTTCATGCCCTGCCCAGCGAACGGCGGCGTCAGGTGCGCGGCGTCGCCGGCCAGGAACACCCGGCCCCGCGACCAATGCGGCGCCACCCGGGCGTGGAAGCGGTAGACCACCTTGCGCCGCAGCGTCGCCCGCATGTCGGCGTCGTGGGTGCGCAACAGTTCCTCGATCATCGCCGGCGCCAGCATCTCGGCGTCCGTCTCGTGCGGGTGCAGCTTGAACTCGAACCGCCGGGTGTCGTTCGGGCCGGGCAAGGTGATGCACGGGCGGCGGATGTCGCAGAACACCTTGGTGAACACCTGGGTGTTGGGATGCTGCTCCAGGTCGATGATCAGCCAGCGTTCGTCGAAGGTGGTGCCCTCGAGCTTCTGGCCGATGCTCTCGCGCACGGGGCTGGAAGCGCCGTCGCAGCCGACCAGGTAGTCGCAGGTCATGCGCCGGATGTGGCCCTCCGGGTCGATCAGGGTGGCGGTGACGGCGGCGTCGTCCTGGGTGAAGCCGTCGAGCTTCCAGCCGAACAGCGGCGTCGCGTTCGGCTGTTCCAGCAAGACGTCGCGCAACTGCTGCTCCAGCACCGGCTGCCGGAACGCGTTGCGACGCGGGTAGCCGTACGGCTTGCCCTGCGGCTCGACGGTGACGAAGCGGGAGCCGTCCGGGCCGTGGTAGTGCGAGCCGTAGCCGGGCACGCAATGGGTCAGCACGTCATCGACGATGCCGACCGCCTGCATGGTGCGCAGCGATTCGTCGTCGATCGAGACGGCGCGCGGCTCCTGCACGGTCTGCAGGTTGCGCTCCACCAGCGTCACCGCCACCCCGGCGCGGCCGAGCAGGTTGGCCAGCGTCAGCCCGGTGGGACCGCTGCCGATGACAAGCACGGGAACATGCAGAACGGCATCATCACGCGTCGGAGCATCAAGGACCGGCATAAGATCGTTCACGACAACGCCTCCACCACCAATGCGGCCGCCGATACCACCAGTAGCGTCAGCCGCTGCTCGGCGCCCGGGTCCAGCACAGCCGCGTCCAGCACCAGGCTCAGGCTGGCCGTGCCCGTGGCGTCGGACGCCACGGGTGCCGCGATGCCGACCAGGCCGCTGTCGATCTCGCTGCGGCTGACCGTGTAGCCGCGCCTGCGCATGGCGGCCAGCGAAGCGCGCAACCCGTCGGCGTCCGGCCCGGGCAGCAGCCGGCCCAGCCGCCGCGGCGGCAACTGCGCCAGGATCACCTTGGACGTGGCGCCCTGCGTCAGCGGCATGCGCCGGCCGCGCTCGTAGCTGGAGCGGAACGCCGGGACGCCGTGCACGGCGTCGGCGACGCACATGACGGTATCGTCGTACAGCCGGCACAGCAGGCCGACGCAGGGCAGCTCCGTCTGTCGCACCAGGTCGCGCAGCACCGGCAGCCCGGCCTGCACCAGCGGGTCCGACATCCGCGTCAGCCGGTCGAACGCGACGAAGGCGGCGCCAAGGCGGTAGCGCGCCTCCGCAGCCGGCTCCAGGAAACCCTCGGCCGCCAGGTCGCGCACGGTGCGGTAGACCGTGCTGGCGGGGATGCCCAGACTGGCGGTCATGGCGTGCACGGTCCAAGCCGGCTCCTGCTCGGTGAAAAGGCGCAAGATGCTGGCATAGCGGCTGAACCCCGGCACTCAGGCGCGCATGATCGCACGGCCCCACTGGTTGAGGGTGCGCTCGGCATGCGGCCAGACCTTGACCGGGCGGTCGTGCACGACCTCCAGCTCGGCGGAGATCTCGATCCAGTTGCCGTCAGGGTCGGCGATGAAGACGAACAGGTTGTTGCCAGGCCCGTGCCGCCCCGGCCCCCACATCAGCGGGATGCCCTTGCTCGCCAGGTGGTCGCACCAGTCGCGGATGGTGTCCCACTCGCCGGCCTCGTAGGAG
>CAXSFF010000687.1:0-3042 GCA_964236035.1 uncultured Acetobacteraceae bacterium | reverse complement strand
GCGCACGTAGTGGAAGTAGTTGGAGCCGAGCACGTGCCGCCCCATGCCCCAGCCAGCGGAATAGCCCTTGTTGGCCATCTGCATGGCGCCCAGCCCGACGTCGTGGATCGAGCCCACGTCCCAGCTGAGGTGGTGCAGCCCGGGCCCGTCGGATTTGGCAAGCGCGATCAGGTGATGGTCGCTGCCGTGGATGCCGTGCATGAAGGCGACGCCGTCGCCGGCGCGGTCGGACAGCCGCAGGCCAAGCACGTTGCTGTAGAACTGGATGCTGCGGCTGATGTCCGTGCTGAACAGCAGGATATGGGCGAGGCGGCGCGGGCGGATGAACGGCGCCTTGGAGCGGGCGACCGACCCCATCACGCCCGGCGGCGACGAGATGTTCGCCGTCTGCGTCTTCTCGCTGGGCGACGACTTCTCGGCCACGCGCAACTCGACCAAGGTGCCGTCCGGGTCGCGGAACCACACACCGTTCGACTCGAAGCCAATCGGCGCGTCGATCTGCGGCACGTCGAACTGCCGCAGCCGCCCGCGCAGCCGCTCCAGATCCTCGGCATAGGCGCCGAACGAGACATAGGTGAGCTTCTTGGCCGGGCCCTCGCCGATGCGGCCCCAGCGATGGTCGTTGCCGGCGGTGTACAGGCCGAGAGTGTTGCCCTCCTCCCGCACGTCCAGGCCGAAAGCGGTGTAGAAGTCGGCGGCCTGCTTCAGGTCCGGCACGACGAGATGCAGGTGGTCGGCGGAATGGACGCCCAACTCGCCTGGGCGGCGCAGTTGCTGCGGCATGCTCATGATCTGGGTCATCGCGATCTCCCTTCTGGCCAATGCTTGTTCTTACGACACGCTGCACCCTAACGGCATCGATATAGGTAGTCGACCACGATAGGCGAAAGATGGCAGATTGATCGTAGCGATATAAAACCCGCATCGGCCAGCCATGAAGCTCCACCACTTCCGCGACGTCGTCGCCATCGCCGAGCGCGGCAGCCTGCGCGCCGCCGCCCGTCACCTCGACCTTGCGCAGCCGGCGCTCACCCGCAGCCTGGGCGAGCTGGAGCGCGAGCTGGGCGCGCCGCTGTTCGAGCGCCAGGCCCGCGGCATGACGCCGACGCCGATGGGCCTGGCGTTCGTCCAGCGCGCCGCCGTGATCCTCAACGAGGTCCGCCGCGCCCGGGAGGAGGTCCTTCAGGTGCAAGGCAGCCTGCGCGGCAGCGTCACCGTCGGGCTGTCGATCGCCGCCCACATCGCCATCCTGCCGAAGGTGCTGCAGCCGTTCCGCGCGCGCTATCCGGCGGTGCAGCTCCATATCGTCGAGGGCGTCTACCCGCCGCTCGAAGCCGCCGTGAAGGACGGCAGCATCGACTTCTACGTCGGGCCGGAGCCGGAGCGCCCCGTCGCCGCCGAGCTGCTGCAGGAGCCGTTGTTCGCCAACCTGCGCACCATCATGGGGCGGCGCGGCCATGCCCTGGCCGGCGCCCGCTCGCTGCGGCAGCTGGCGGATGCGGAGTGGGCGACCACCTCGATCACCCAGCGGGCGGAAGAGGAGATGGGCGAGCTGTTCCGGCGCCACGGGCTGCCGCCGCCGCGCCTGGCGCTGCAGACCCAGTCCGCGCTGACGCTGATCGTGAGCCTGGCGCACAGCGACCTGCTGGCGATGGTGCCGATCCAGTGGACCGAGTTCGCCCCCACCGCCGGCTTCCTGCAGGCCATCCAGGTGCTGGAGGCGCTGCCCGCGCCTGCCATCGTGCTGGTCCGCCGCGCCGGCCTGCCGCTGACCCCGGCGGCGACGTTCCTGGTCGACCTCATCCGCAAGGCGGTCCCTGCCTGAACCTGGCCGAGGCGCTGCCCGAGCCGTCATGGCCGGGTCTGTTCTTATGCTGCGGGTCTTGCGTTGCGGGGTAAGCCACGGCAGATAGATCGGCATGGGAATTCAGCAAACCTGGGTCAGGATCACGAAGCGATGCAATCACTTGCTGAAATTAACGGCTTCTGCCGCTAAACCAGGCAATCTCTGCTGCTTATTTGATCCTTTGTGAGTGTTGGAACAACCCTAGCATCCGGGTGCGACACCATGGACATTGCCCAACCCCAAATCCTGGCGACCGAGACGCACTGCCCGTACTGCGCCCTGCAATGCGGCATGACGGTGGTGCCGGACGGCGCGTCGTGGATGGTGATGCCGCGCGACTTCCCGACCAACAAGGGCGGCATGTGCAAGAAGGGTTGGACCGCCGGCTCGTTGCTCGAATCCCCCGAACGGCTGACCACGCCGCTGATCCGCGACCACAAGGGCGGCCGCCTGCGTCCCGCGACCTATGAGGAGGCGTTGGACCGCATCGCCGCCGGGTTCCGCGCCATCCAGGCGGCGCACGGCAAGGACGCGGTCGGCGTGTTCGGCGGCGGCGGCCTGACCAACGAGAAGGCTTACCTGCTCGGCAAGTTCGCCCGGGTGGCGCTGGGCACCGCCAACATCGACTACAACGGCCGCTTCTGCATGGGCTCCGGCGCCAACGGCCACCTGCGCGCGTTCGGCATCGACCGCGGGCTGCCGTTCCCGCTGGCGGATATCCCGGGCGCCGAGGCGATCATCCTGTCCGGCGGCAACCCGGCCGAGACGATGCCGCCGGTCATGCAGTATTTCGAGGCGCAGCGCCGGCGTGGCGGCACCCTGATCGTGACGGACCCGCGCCGCACCGAGACGGCGAAGCTGGCCGACATCCACTTGCAGTTGAGCCCGGGCACCGACGCCGCGCTGGGCAACGGCCTGTTGCACGTGGCGATCCGCGACAAGCTGATCGACGAGGGCTTCATCGCCGAGCGCACCACGGGGTTCGCGGCGGTGCGGCGGATCGTCGCGTCGTACTGGCCGGACCGGGTCGAGCGCATCACCGGCGTGCCGGCGGTGCAGGTGGAGCGGGTGGCCCACATCATGGGGGAGGCCGCCACCGCCATGGTGCTGTCGGCGCGCGGCACCGAGCAGCAGAGCAACGGCACCGACAACGTGCACACGTTCATCCACCTGCTGTTGGCGCTGGGCAAGGCCGG
>CAXSFF010000686.1:0-3047 GCA_964236035.1 uncultured Acetobacteraceae bacterium | reverse complement strand
TCGTCACCACCTCGCCGGACGTGACGGTATCGACCAATCTGGGCGCCTGGGTGAACCGTCGCGGGCTGTTCGCGCGCGAGGAGCTGGCCGACACCTTCAAGACGGAGCGCATTCCGTCCACCTTCCACTGGCGCTTCTCGCCGCAGGGCCAGCACCTGGAGCTGGGCATTGCGGAGATGAACCTTTTCACCATGCTGTCGGCGCTCGGCCTGTCGCACAGCATCAACGGCGAGCGGCTGCTGCCGATCGGCACGCTGTACGACCCGTTCATCGAGCGCGGGTTGGATGCACTGAACTATGCCTGCTACCAGGACGCGCGGTTCATCCTGGTGGCGACGCCGTCCGGCATCAGCCTGGCCGGGGAGGGCGGCGCGCACCAGTCGATCGCGACGCCGCTGATCGGCATGGCGCAGGACGGGCTGACCAGCTTCGAGCCCGCCTATGTGGACGAGCTGGCCGCTATCCTGCGCTGGTCGTTCGAACACATGCAGGCGCCCGACGGCGGCTCCGTCTACCTGCGCCTGTCGACCCGGCAGGTGGCGCAGCCGCAGCGCGTCCTGAGCCGCACCGAAATCGAGGACATAACCGCCGGCGCCTATTGGGTGCGCCGCCCGGGGCCGAACGCGCAGGTGGTGATCGCCTATGCGGGCACGGTGGCGCCCGAGGCGATCGAGGCGGTGGGCCTGATCGCGGAGGATCGCCGCGACGTCGGCCTGCTGGCGGTCACCTCCGCGGACCGGCTGCATCGCGAATGGACGGAGCAAGGCCGCGCGAGCCACATCGCACGGCTGATGTCCGGCCTGGGCCGCGATTGTGGCCTGGTGAGCGTGCTGGACGGCCATCCGGCCACGCTTGGCTGGCTCGGCTCCGTGCACGGCCATCGTACCCGCGCGCTGGGGGTGACGCGGTTCGGGCAGACGGGCACGATCGGCGACCTGTACCGGGTCGCCGGGATCGACGCGCAATCGATCGCGGGCGCCGCGGCGGAGGTGGCGCCTGGTCGGCCGATCCGGCATCTGAGGGCGGTATAGCGCACGCCTTAAAGTTAAGCGGTCGGCTCCGGAAGGCGCGCGACCTTGCGCCGATGCCAGGCTATCAGGTCCATGATCTCGGACGAGAAGCCGTCGAATGCCGGGATGCGAAGCGAGGTCAGGCGGCCACGGATCGCTTCCATCAATGACGGGCTGGTTCCCGTCTCGATGAGGGAGCTGACAAACCCGGCGAACTCCGGCGCGCTGCTGGAGCCCTCGTCCGCCAGTTCGGGATGCACGAAGCACAGGCCGTAGAAGTGGTGGTTGATGTCGGGCACGTCGCCGTGCATGTGGACACCGCAAACGCGGCACGCGTGCCGGCGAATGGCTTGCCCGCTGTCGACGATCGCCAGTTTTTCCGCGTTGGCGCCGATTTCCAACCCTTCTCCCGCAACCACGGCCGTCTGCGCGAACAAGGCGCCGACCGGTTTCCAGCACTTGCTGCAGCCGCAAAGGTGATTGTGGTGGATCGGCCGGGTCAGCCGGACCTCGACACGGTCGGCCGCGCACAGGCATTTCAGGGTGGTTTCCGCGCCCGGCGTACGATGCGGCGTACCGCCGTCCACGGCGGGGTGCAGTGACACGGACGCGGCCTTGAACCGCTCGGCACGGGTTTTAAGGTCGTGATTCATCCCATCGAACGCAGGCGGGCTTGTTGCCTGGAGGCCCGCCCACCGCCCGGTGATGGCGGGTCCGTCGAAATCCTCGCAATGCGCGAACTCCGTCCCGCCATCCGCGGCGGGCGTCAGGATGAAATAGTGCTCGGCACTGAAACCCTGGTCGCCGGGCACGAGCGTAAGCCATCGAAACTCGCGGGCGCCAACGATGGTGGTGATGGTCGGTTTGAGCGGGACGTTGGGGGCACCCTCCTTCATCAAGGTGCCGCGCACGACGCTGCCGACGGTGGTGCGCCCGGCCAGATCCGGCGTAAGCCGATTCCACTCCGGGTAGAGCGGCAAGTCGTCCATGATCGACCAGACGGTTTGCGGGCTCGCATCGATCCGGATCGTCGTCTTGATCGTCTTCATGGCACCTGCTCCTGAGGCGGCGGTTGTCAGATGTCCAGGACCAGCCTGGAGCTCAGCGAGCGGGAGCAGCAGGGCGTGATTTGCTTGTTCGATGCCCACTCCTCGTCGGTCTGGAACAGGTCGCGATGGTCGGGCGTGCCCTTGATCACGTCCACCAGGCACGTCCCGCAAATGCCCTGCTCGCAAGACAGCGGGATGTCGATGCCGGCCTCCAGCATCATGGCGGCCATGCTGCGGCCGGACGGGACGGCTATGGTCTTGCCGCTGCGCCGCGCCTCTACAGTGAAGGTGTCACCCGTGGCGTCCACCTTGGCTGCGAAATACTCGCAATGGATGTTCGCATCCGGCCAGCCCCGTGCCTTCGCGCCGGCAATGACCCAGTCCATGAACCCTTTGGGGCCGCATACATAAAGATGGGTGCCTGAGTGCGGCGCCGGAAGGTTCAGCGCCGGGTCGAAGCGCTGCGCAGCCGGGCCGTCATCGTGATGGATGGTCACTTGGTGCGCGAAGCTGGCTTTGGCGATGTCCTCCATGAAGGCGGTTCGGCCGTGGCTGCGGGTGCAGTAATGCAGCTCGAACGGGCAGCCGAGCGCGTGGAGGCGGTATGCCATGGCCAGGAGCGGCGTCACGCCGATGCCGCCGGCGAGCAGCACGGAGTGGCTTGCGTCCTCGACCAGCTTGAAGCTGTTGCGCGGGACGGAGATGCGTATCGTCCGGCCTTCGACCAGTTCGCGATGCACGGCAGCGGATCCGCCACGGCCGTCCGGCTCCAGCAGGATGCCGACGCGGTAGCGGCCGGCCTCCAACGGGTCGCCGCAAAGGGAATACTGCCGCACCAGCTCCGCGCCGAGATGGACGTCGACGTGGGCTCCGGCGTCGAATGCAGGCAGCATCACGCCCTCGGGCGCCACGAAGTCCAAGGATATGATGCCCTCAGCCTGCTCACGCCGATGCAGGATGCGGACCTCGATGAAGTCACTCTCTGCGC
>CAXSFF010000685.1:0-3049 GCA_964236035.1 uncultured Acetobacteraceae bacterium | reverse complement strand
CTGTTCCGCCCCATCCCAGCGCCGGGTCCAGTTCTCGTTGGCCCACATCAGGCAGCACTATTAAGAGCCAACATGTTAATAATGCTTGCAAAAATGGCAGACTGATCCGAGTTAGGTAGCGAATAGGTAGCAGGTGCGCGTCGGTCGGATGCGGGAGCCTTCGTCCGTGATGGTTGCTGCAAGTTCCCTGGCCGGGCTGGCAGTCGACGTTCGCACACAGGGGTTTGATGCGCCGGATGTAGCTGATCCCTGACGCACGCGAGTTGAACCCAAGTGGATAATTGCAGCAGGCTTGAGGAAGCGTCTGCACTCTATCTGCAACTTGGGAGGTCAGCTTGTCAGTTGTTCTCGGCCTTATTGCTCTGATTGTCTCAGCCGCAGCCATGTTTGTGTCGATCACCCAGGCCGACATCGCTCGCATCAAGCTACGGTATGACCTTTTCGACCGTCGCTTCCGTGTCTTTGAAGCTTATTACGATCTGGTCCGCGCAGCCCTCGGCGGCCCTGATGATGTTCTTGATAGTCGTATGACAGCCGCGGTTGTCGCGCGGTCGCAGAGCCATTTTCTGTTCAGACCCGATATGCCAGTCTTTCTGGAAGCTTTCGACAAAGAGATATTGCGGATAGATGCCCAACGAAAGCTCTGCCGGGACGCCTCTGCGTGGAACACTCCGCAAGAGCGGGCCGAAGCAGCCTCAAAGGTCGGTCCAGATGCCTTGAAGCTGATGAACTCCTTCCCCGTGATGGTGGACCGCTTCGCGCCGTATCTTCACCTTGATGATCGGCCCTGGTGGACCCGCTTGCGCCATCCGGCCAAGCCTACCGCACGCCCATAAGAAAAGGGCGGCCCCGAAGAACCGCCCCGTCACCAGAGTCCACGCCGGCTGGCTACGCCGGCGCCCGGCCGCACTCCTGCCACAGCACGGTTTCCGCGTCCGCTGCCGGCATTCCCGCCGCGATCCGTTCTCCGCATCGAGCAAAGGCGTCCCATTCGTCCGTCGGCAGGCTGCGGGCCAACTCCAGCACCCCGCACGCCAGGCGGTCCCCGGCCAGCACCTTCGCCAGCCAGCCGTGGTCGGCGGTGGCGCCTACCGTGCAGCTCATGCTGGCAACCTCAGCCAGTCGCGCAACATATACAGCGCGAACACCGCTTCCGGGTCGCCCCCTTGTTGTCCGTCGTGGAACATGGACAGCATCTTGACCGCAACGCCGGCCTTGGCCCGGTGCCCGGCCTCGGTTGTGGGCGTCATGTCGTCAATCTTGTTGAAGGCGTCCCAGGCCGCCGCGTCAGCCTTTTCCCAATCCGGGTTGGCCGTGTCGGCACCCTCGGCGTGCAGCCGCTGGAACTCGGCGCAGAGGGCCAGCAGCTCGGCATCAGGATTTGGCGCAGGGACAGCGGCCGGCGCCTGCCCGATCAAACCGCCCACCAGTGCGCGCAGCAGCCGGTCATCAGTGCAGTTCCGCGTCGGGTGCTGCCTCATCAACTCCGTGTCCCAAAGCGCCAGGCTGCTGGCGACGGCCCGGAACCCAGCCAACGTGCGCGGCGGCAAGGTGCAGATGGCGTCCACGATAGGCTCTTGCGCGCTTGCCAGGCGCTCCCGTTCCGCCTCGGTCGCCTCGTCCTCTGGCGTGCCGTCGTCATGGCCGAAGTCAGTTGCGAGGTAGGCGCGCTCCAGCGCGTCGAACGCGGCGCAGTGGGCGATCAGGGCGGCGTCGGGGTTGCATGCTGCAGCTTGGACAGCAGCACCGGCACCGGCACCGGCCAGGACTAGGGCGGCTGGGACGCTGGCCAGCAATCTTCTGCGGTTCATGCGCCGGCCCTCCCGTCCAACGCCGGGCCGTCCATTGCCAGGAGGTCCCGCACCATGCCTCCGATGATCTGTTCATCAAGGGGCGTGTCGTCGGACAGGTTGAACGCGAAGGGGTCCAGGACATCCAGGGTCGCGCCATTGCACCATGCGACCGCCATTGCCTTCACTCGCAGGCCCTCCAGCGTGCGGGCGGTGGCAAGCTTGATGTGCTCGATCACGGCGTAGCAAGGCACCATGGCCGGGTCCAAGTCCGCTTCCGGGTAAGCCGCGTCGAATGCTTCCAGGTCTGCGTTCGCGCGGTGGAGGTCGGCGTCCATCTGGATCAGCCCGGCGTCAGGGTGTGCCGACGGTGCTCCGGCCGCGCCAGCCATGCCGGCCGCCAGCACAACTGCGGCGGCTCCGCCGGTCAGCATCGCCCGGCGCATCGGGTGGTTGGGCCTGGCAGCCTCCAGCAATGCCAGGCCCGTAGGCACTCTGCCCGCGGGGAAGCTCCCCGGAGCGGTGGTGGACGTGGTAGCTCTTCTGGACGTCTCGGACATGGTGGTGCTTCACCGTTGCTGGGGCCAGGCACGGGCGGGGATTGCAGCCCCGTCCGCGCCGCCTTGGAATGCCGGGGAGCCGCCCCGGCGCGGATGGCGTTAGGCGTGCCGCATCAGAACCGGCGGCGCTTCGCCTTAGCGATACTCAGAGCCAGACCTCGGAACAGGCTCTTGACTTGGACAGCGCGGTCTTGTCATCCTTGGTGGGCGCGGCTTCCAAAATTTGGATGGCGCGCTCGGTGACCATCCGCAGCTTGCGAAGGTGTTCCAGCGTGACTGCGACGTGCTGGCAGGGAAGGCGGAGCTGCACCGCGCTCCGGCCCAGGATGTCCATGGCGAACTCCGTCAGTTCGTCAGGTGGGCGGGTGGATGTTGAAGTGTTGAGGCTCATTGTAGGCTCCTAAGTTCGTGTTCGGGGTCAGGCCCCGGGGCACGGTAGCTGCTCGGGCCGGGCCGGGCCGGGCGGCCGGCCGCCGCGGGAGACGTGCGCGCTGCTACGCCTCGCCGCCGGGCGCCTGGATGGCGATCTGCTCCAGCGTCATGCCAGCAGCCACCAGCGCGGCACGGGCGACCACCACGGCCTTGGCGCGGGCGCGAATGGCGGCTCGAGCGGCGTTGATCGCCCGCATGGCGTCGCGCTGATTGGCCCGGCGATACTCGGCACGGCTTCCGTTCGCCCAGGCCAGCTTGGCGCAGGCT
>CAXSFF010000684.1:0-3053 GCA_964236035.1 uncultured Acetobacteraceae bacterium | reverse complement strand
CCTGATCGGCAAGGACAACACGCAGGAGGAGTTCTTCCACACCTTCAACGCCTTGATCGATTCCGGCAAGCAGATCGTGGTGTCCGCCGACAAGTCGCCCTCCGACCTGTCGGGGCTGGAGGACCGCCTGCGCACCCGGCTTGGCTGCGGCATGGTCGCCGACCTGCACGCCACCACGTTCGAGCTGCGGGTGTCGATCCTGGAGGCGAAGGCCAGCCGCGCCGGCGTCGACGTGCCGCGCCGGGTGATGGAGTTCCTGTCGCACAAGATCACCAGCAACGTCCGCGAGCTGGAAGGCGCGCTGAACCGCCTGATCGCCCATGCGCAGATGTTCAGCCGCCCCGTCACGCTGGAAGCGACGCAGGAGGTGCTGCACGACATCCTGAAGGCGCACGACCGCCGCGTGACCATCGAGGAAATCCAGAAGCGGGTCGCCGAGCACTACAACATCCGCATGGCCGACATGAGCAGCGCCCGGCGCGCGCGCGCGGTGGCGCGGCCGCGGCAGGTGGCGATGTATCTGGCCAAGCAGCTCACCAGCCGCAGCCTGCCGGAGATCGGCCGCAAGTTCGGCAACCGCGACCACACCACGGTGATGCACGCGGTGTCGCGGGTGACGGAGATCATGGGCGTAGACGCCGGGTTTGCCGAGGACGTCGAATTGCTGCGGCGGATGCTGGAAAGCTAGGCGAGGCCCGGCTGTTTGGTTTGCGCTACGCCGCGCCCCTGCTACGCTGGATAACCGACGTTCCGAATCCGGTTCGTTCCCAGGAACCAGTACGATGAAGCTCAAGGCCGATCGCGCGACGTTGCTCAAGGCTTTGGCTCATATTCAAAGCGTGGCCGAGAAGCGCAACACCATCCCGATCCTGGCCAACGCCCTGATCGCCGTGCGCGACGGCAAGCTGAGCTTCACCGCCACCGACATGGAGATCGCCGTGGTGGAGGAGGTGCCCGCCGCCACCAGCCGCAACGGCGCCACCACCGCCCCGGCGGCGACCTTGTATGAGATCGTCCGCAAGCTCCCGGATGGCGCCGAGATCGAACTCGACTATGCCGGCGGCGACGCGCAACTGGCGTTGCGGGCGGGGCGCTACGCCACCAGCCTGGTGACGCTGCCGACCGACGACTTTCCCAGCATGACGGCTGGCCAACTGCCGCACCGTTTCCACCTCAGCGCGCTGGCGTTGCGCGGGCTGATCGACCGCACCCGGTTCGCGATCAGCACGGAGGAGACGCGCTACTACCTGAACGGCATCTACCTGCATGCCGGCGACGGCGCCGACGGGCGCGTGTTGCGCGCCGTGGCGACCGACGGCCACCGCCTGGCGCGGGTGGAGGAGCCGTTGCCGGAGGGCGCCGGGTCGATCCCCGGCGTGATCGTGCCGCGCAAGACGGTGGCCGAGCTGCGCAAGCTGCTGGACGAGGCGTCCGGCGAGGTGGAGTGCGCGCTAAGCGACACCCGCATCCAGTTCACCGTCGGCAACGTGACGCTGACCAGCAAGCTGATCGACGGCACCTTTCCGGAGTACGAGCGGGTGATCCCGCGCGACAACGACAAGATCCTGCGGGTCGGCAAGAAGGACTTCGCCGAGGCCGTCGCCCGCGTCGCCGCCATCAGCAGCGAGCGGTCGCGCCCCGTGAAGATGTCGCTGGCGCGCGACCTGCTGGTGCTGTCGGCGGCGAGTGCCGAGCAGGGCACGGCGCAGGAGGAGCTGGACGGCGACCGGGTCAAGTACGACCACGGCCCGCTCGAGATCGGCTTCCAGGCGCGCTACCTCAACGACATCACCGACCAGATCGGCGGCGAGGTGGAGTTCCTGTTCAGCGACGGCTCCGCGCCGACGGTGGTGCGCGACGCGGGCGACCCGAGCGCGCTTTACGTGCTGATGCCGATGCGGGTGTAGCGACACACCTCGGCAGTCACCCGGCGGATGACCCTTGCCGACGTCCTCGACCGTGCCGTGCCGTCCGCAATGGCAGTGAAATCGAGATCGCATTTTCACCGTCGTCGAGTTGCGGATCGTGCACTTGCCGAGTTCGTTGCCAATTCATTTAGCCGGCGCTCGATCGTCAGCCTTGGTGCTCGGCCAAGCACGCAGCGCGGCTTTGACCATCGCCAGCAGCGACGCGCGCGAGGCCCCGTCGCGCGCGAGGACGGACATGCCCTGCGTGACCGCCAGGACCAGTCCGGCCAACGTGGCGGCTTGCGTTCCGGGTGGTAGTACCCCGTCTTCGATATCGCGCTCGATCCGCATCCGCAGGCACCTGTCGATGCCTCGGCGCACGTCGGCCACGGCTGCCTGAACGTCGGCGGATGCCGCCGATCCGCTTGCGGTCGCGCTGGCGAGCAGGCAACCCTTGGGTGTGGCCTCTCCGGTGTAGGCAGTTGCCGCGGCGGTCATCAGGGCACGCGCGGCGTCATGAGCCGACGGCGCATCGCCGATCCTGCGGTCCATATCCTTCGGGTCGCCTGCGTAGAGCCGCATCGCTTTAAGGAACAGCTGCTTCTTGTCTCCGAATGCCGTGTACAGGCTAGGGGCGCTAATCCCCATCGCGGCCGTCAGGTCGGCAACCGAAGCAGTCTCATAGCCGTGGCGCCAGAAGGTCAGCATGGCCTGTCGCAGCGCCTCCTCCCGGTTGAAGGAGAGTGGTCGGCCTATTCGGCGTGGCGTCGTGAGCATCAAATTCCATAACGATCACTAGAGAACTCGTTGACCTGAGGGCAGGGTTGGGTCATGTGTTTCGTAGTATACGCTATGAAAGTTGGTAAGCCATGTCTCTCACCAAATTTCGCACATTGGGCCGCTCGGGCCTGGTGGTCAGCCCGATCGCGCTCGGAACGATGACCTTTGGTCCAGGCGAATGGGGCGCCGACGACGCGACATCGCGCGCGATCTTCAATGCCTACCGTAATGCCGGCGGCAATTTCATCGATACCGCCGACATCTACTCGGGAGGCGCAAGCGAAGCGCTGGTGGGCCAGTTCATCAAGGAAACCGGCTCCCGCGACGAGATCGTGCTGGCAACCAAGTTCGCGTTCAACGGCTCGG
>CAXSFF010000683.1:0-3056 GCA_964236035.1 uncultured Acetobacteraceae bacterium | reverse complement strand
GACACGCGCTGGCGGACGCAACCGCCGACGTGGTGAAGCAGGCCGGGGGGCGCGTGCTGGGCACCGCCTACTACCCCTCTCCCGGCACGACCGACTTCTCGTCGCTGCTGCTGCAGGCGCAGGCGAGCGGGGCCAAGGTGCTCGGCTTCGCCAACGCCGGGGCCGAGACGGTGAACTGCATCAAGCAGGCCCAGGAGTTCGGGCTGACCAAATCCATGCGCCTGGCTGCCTTGCTGATGTACGTCACCGACGTCCACGCGTTGGGCCTGGACGTTGCGCAAGGGCTGGCGCTGACCGAGACCTTCTACTGGGATATGAACGAGCGCACCCGGGCCTTCACCGAGCGGGTGCGGCCGAAGACCCCCTCCAACCTGCCTAACATGGACCACGCCGGCTGCTACGCGGGCGCGCTGCACTACCTGAAAACCGTGGCCGACATGGGGGTGGCCGAGGCCAAGAAGAGCGGGATGGCCGTGGTCGAGCGCATGAAAGCCATGCCGACGGACGACGACTGCTTCGGCGCGGGCAGCATCCGGGCGGACGGGCGCAAGCTGCACCCGGCCTACCTGTTCGAGGCTAAGAAGCCCGGCGAAAGCAAGGGGCCGTGGGACCTGATGCGCCTGGTCGCGACCACGCCGGCGGACGAAGCCTTCCGCTCCTTGGCCGAGGGCAAGTGTTCGCTGGTCCGCATCTAAGGACACACTGGGCCGATCCGGGATGGTGGGCCATCGCGCCCGCGCTCCGGGTCGGCCTGAGGAGGGAACCCGATGCCCATCCCTAAGAGCGTGCGCGTCGTCGAGGTCGGCCCGCGTGACGGGCTGCAGAACGAGGTCCAGGCCGTGCCCGTCGAGACGCGGGTGGCATTCGTTGAGGCACTGGCCGACGCCGGACTGACCACGGTCGAGGCCGGCAGCTTCGTGTCCCCGCGCTGGGTGCCGCAGATGGCCGGGACGGCCGAGGTCCTAGCTCAGCTGCGGCACCGGCCCGGCGTGTCCTACCCCGTGCTGGTCCCGAACATGCAGGGCTTCGAGGCCGCCGCAGCGGCAGGCGTGGACGAGATCGCGGTGTTCGGCGCGGCGTCGGAGAGTTTCTCGCGCCGCAACATCAACTGCTCGATCACCGAAAGCCTGGAGCGCTTCCGGCCCGTGTGCGAGGCGGCGCTCTCGACCGGCATGCGCGTGCGCGGCTACGTGTCCTGCGTGCTCGGCTGCCCGTACGAGGGGAAGGTGCCGGCCGTGGCCGTGGCCGGGGTCGCGGCCGCGCTGGCGGCCATGGGCTGCTACGAGATCTCGCTCGGCGACACGATCGGGGTCGGCACGCCCTTGAAGGCCCGGGCGATGCTGGAGGCGGTCGCCGGGCGCGTGCCCAAGGGCCGGCTTGCCGTGCATTTCCACGACACCTACGGCCAGGCGTTGGCCAACATCCTGGCCTGCCTGGAGGCGGGCGTCTCAGTCGTGGATGCCGCGGCGTCCGGTCTCGGCGGCTGTCCCTACGCCGCCGGGGCGAGCGGCAACGTCGCCACCGAAGACCTCGTGTACATGCTGGACGGCATGGGTGTCGGTACCGGCGGCAACCTCGACGGACTGCTCGTCGCTGGTCGCCTGATCTCGGAGGCGCTCGGGCGGGCGCCAAACTCCAAACTTGCTCTGGTGCGCAGGACCGAGGCCGCACCGGCGTGACATCGGGCATCACGCCTGCCCGGGCTTGTCCCGTTTCCACCCCGGGCGGCCGAGCGGCCCGGGCCTACGATAACCCAACCTGGAGAAAACAAGCATGACTAACCCGAGACGCCATCCTCTCCTTGCGGCGGTCCTCGCCGCGAGCCTTGCCACCGGCGCCCACGCGCAGCAGGGCGGCGCGGTGGCCCCCGCGCTCGCCTATGACGCGCAGACACGCGGGCCGGCCCCAATCCCGCCATCCGAGCGCAGCCTGCAGACCGTGGTCGCGCAGCGCTGGTTCAAGGTGTCCAACGAGGGGCTGCAACTCGAAGGCGCATCCTTCGACCGCGACGGCAACCTGCTCTTCGTCGAGGTGTTCGGCGGCCGGGTGTTCCGGCTGACGCCGGACCAGAAGCTTTCCACCGTCGTGGGCGAGAGCAAGCTCGGCTCCGCGGGCCTTGCCATCCACAAGGACGGGCGCGTCTTCATCGCCGGCCTGGGCAACTTCAAGAACACCGGCTCGGTCGTGGCGGTGAGGCCGGACGGGTCGGGGATGCAAACCATCGTTCCGCCCGAGGCCGGTTACCTGCCGGACGACCTGGTGTTCGATGCCCAGGGCGGGTTCTACTTCACCGACTTCCAGGGCATCTCCACCGACCCGAAGGGTGGCGTCTACTACGTTTCACCAGACCTCAAAACGATCACGCCTGTGCTGCCGCACTTAGCGGTGCCGAACGGCGTGGCGCTCAGCCCAGACGGCAAGGAGCTGTGGGTGACAGAATTCAGCCGGGGGCTGCTGCACCGGGTGGAGCTGGCAGACGCGACGACGATCGCGCCGTTCGGCACGGCCATCGCTTACCACTTCACCGGCCCGGCGCCGGACTCCATGCGCGCCGACGCCGACGGCAACCTTTACGTGGCGATGTATGGGCAAGGCCGGGTGCTGGTGTTCAACAAGAACGGCATGCCCATCGGCCAGGTGCTGTTGCCCGGCCGGGAGGAGGGCCACAACCTTCGCTCCACCAGCATGGCCATCAGACCCGGCACCGACGACCTCTACGTCGTGACGAACGACTGGAAGGGCGGACAAGGCTCGACGATCTTCCACGCCAAGGCGTTCGCGAAAGCCTTGCCACTCTACTCGCACCAGTGACGCGGCCCCCGGCTCGCCGCCTACGAGAGGTGAGCCGGAAGAGCTGACCGAGCAGGTGATGGCGGCCGGCCTGCCGGTGTGATCCGTCTCACGATTTATGGGCAGAAGCGGATGATCTCGCGCCCGTCTCAATCCAGCGTGGGCTGAGTCTCACCTAATCCGGGCAGGGCGCGCCATTCAGTCTCGCTGATTGTGGGCCGGAAACGCCGATGATCTCGCGCCGAAGCGCGGATGATCTCGGGTCG
>CAXSFF010000682.1:0-3060 GCA_964236035.1 uncultured Acetobacteraceae bacterium | reverse complement strand
GACCATCGAGAGCGCGAAGTTCCGCCGCCCCGTGGTGCCCGGCGACCAGCTGCGGCTGAACGTCGCCAAGGAGCGCCACCGCGGCAACGTGTGGAAGTTCAGCGCCGTGGCCACGGTCGATGGCGTGTCGGTTGCCGAGGCGACGTTCGCCGCCATGATCATGGACCGCGATGCTGAGACCCGCTCAGGCTAGCCGCCTTGGACGGCGGCGCATGTGAACGACATGATACACCCCAGCGCGATCATCGAGCCTGGCGCCTGCATCGCCGCGGGCGTCAGCGTCGGCCCATGGTGCCATGTCGGCCCTGATGTCGTCATCGAGTCCGGGGCAAGCCTGGTCAGCCACGTGGTCGTCGCCGGTCACACCCGGATTGGCGTGGATGCCGTGCTGCACCCGTTCTGCACCGTCGGGCTGCCGCCGCAGGACCTGAAATACCGTGGCGAGCCGACCCGCTGCGAGATCGGCGCCCGCACCCAGGTGCGCGAGCATTGCAGCATCCACCGCGGCACCGTGACCGGCAGCGGCGTCACCATCGTCGGCGCGGACTGCCTGCTGATGGCGGTGGTGCACGTGGCGCATGACTGCGTGCTGGGCGACAACGTGATCATCGCCAACAACGTGGTGATGGGCGGCCATGTCGAGATCGGCGCCGGCGCGGTGATCGGCGGGGCGGCGGCCTTGCACCAGTTCGTCCGCATCGGCCGCGCCGCCATGGTCGGCGGCGTGTCGGGCGTGGAAGCGGACGTGGTGCCGTTCGGCAGCGTGATCGGCAACCGGGCGCGGCTGGCGGGGCTCAACGTGATCGGGCTGCGCCGGCGCGGCGTCGACCGCGCCCAACTGCATGCTATACGCGCCGCGTTCCGCAGCCTGTTCTCCGGCGACGCCGTGTTCGCGCAGCGGGTCGAGGCGGTGCGGTCGCGATACGGCGCCGACCCGTTCGTGGCGGAGATGCTGGCGTTCATCGACAAGCCGAGCCGCCGCGGCCTGATCCGCGCCAGCCTGGCCGCCGAGGACGAGGCCGCCAGCTGATCGTGGTCGAGCGGCCTCTCGGCATCATCGCCGGCGGTGGGCCGCTGCCGGGCCGCGTCGCGGAGGCTGCGATCGCTGCGGGCCGAACCGTTTTCGTGGTGGCGCTTGAGGGCTATGCCGAGCCATCGGTGATCGGAGCATTCCCGCACGCGGTTGCCCGCCTCGGCGCCGCCGGACGCACCATCGCGTTGCTGAAGGACGCCGGTTGCCGTGACCTGGTCATCGTCGGGCCGGTGCGGCGGCCGTCGCTGCTGCATCTTCGCCCCGACGCCGAGGGTGCGCGGTTGCTGGCACGCATCGGCCGGGCGGCGTTCGGCGGCGACGACGGCTTCCTTGCTGCCATCGTGCGCACGCTTGGCGACGAGGGCTTCCGGGTGATCGGCGCACACGAAATTCTGACCGAGGCAGTGCCAGGCGCGGGGCTGCTCAGCAAGGCCGCCCCCGATGCCGCGGCGCTGCTCGACATCGAGCGCGCGGTGGCGGTGGTGCGGGCGCTGGGGCAGGTCGATGTCGGGCAGGGCTGCGTGGTGCAGCAGGGCATCGTGCTGGCGGTGGAGGCGATCGAGGGCACCGACCAGATGCTCGCCCGCGCCGCCGGGCTGGCGCGGCCTGGGCCTGGCGGCGTGCTGGTGAAGCTGGTCAAGCCCGGGCAGGACCGCCGCGCCGACCTGCCGACCATCGGCCCGCGCACGCTGGACGCCGCCGCCGCCGCCGGGCTGCGCGGCGTGGCGTTCGAGGCCGGCGGCACCTTGTTCACCGATCGCGCCGGGTGCATCTCTCGCGCCGACCAGGCCGGGCTGTTCCTGCTGGGCCTGGACCACAGGACGGGAGACACAGCATGAGCCGCTTCCTGCACACGATGATCCGCGTGAAGGATCTCGACAAGAGCGTTGATTTCTATACCAGGCTGATGGGGATGCAGGAGCTGCGCCGCAACGAGGTGCCGGCCGGCAAGTACACCCTGGTGTTCGTCGGCTACGCCCCGGACGACGAGACCGCCGTGGTCGAGCTGACCTACAACTGGGAGCAGGAGGAGTCGTACGACCTCGGCTCCGCGTTCGGCCACATGGCGGTGGGCGTGCCGGACGTGGCGGCGACCTGCGAGCACATCCGCCAGGGCGGCGGGCGCGTGGTGCGGGAGGCGGGGCCCGTCAAGCACGGCACCACCATCATCGCCTTCGTCGAGGATCCGGACGGCTACAAGATCGAGTTGATCCAACGGGCCTGATCCCGAAGCTGACCGACATCGTCGGCGGCACCGTCCGCATCGGCGTGACGGGGCTGGCGCGGGCCGGCAAGACGGCGTTCCTGACCTCTGTGGCGGCCAACCTGCTGGCGATGGGGACAGGGCTGCCGACGCTGCCGGCCTTGGCCCGGCGGGTGCAGGGCCGCCGGCTGGGCATCCGGTTGGCGACCGCCGGCGCCGATGCGGTGCCGCGCTTCGACTACCAGGCGCATCTCGCCGCCCTCGCCGCTGACCCGGCGGCCTGGCCCGCCCGCACTGGCGCCGTGTCGTTGCTGGCGCTCGACGTGAGCGTGCCGCGCTCGGGCCTCGCGGCGCAGTTGCCGCCACGCAGGCTGCGGCTCGAGTTCCTCGACTATCCTGGGGAGTGGCTGCTGGACCTGCCGCTGCTGCACACTGACTTCGCCACCTGGTCGCAGGCGACGCTGCGGCGGCTGGAGGCGCTGCCGGCCGCACGCGACTTCCTGTCGTTCGCCGCCGCCTTGCCGGCTTCGGCCGGGCGGGACGAGTCGCTGGCGCTCAGCGGACATCGATTGTACCGCACGACGCTGCAACGCCTGCGCGACGAGGAGGCCATTGCGTTCCTGCAGCCCGGCCGGTTCCTGATGCCGGCGCCAGGGCCGGAGCCGCCGTGGACGCTGTTCTTCCCGGCGCGTGGGCAGGGCGGCCTGACGACCCTGCTGGCCGACCGTTTCGACGCCTACCGCGATGCCGTCCGGCGCGACCTGGTATCCCCTTTGTTCGGCAGCGTCGACCGCCTGGTGGTGCTGGCTGACCTGCTGAGTGC
>CAXSFF010000681.1:0-3060 GCA_964236035.1 uncultured Acetobacteraceae bacterium | reverse complement strand
TCACGCCCTACGAAGCGATCTGCAGAACCTGGACCTCAGACCCAGGGCGGTTCACGCTCGATCCGCTCCACCAAATGCCGGGACTAAACATCTAGCGAGCGAAAAGTCGCGTGCGCGATCGGTGCTCTCCGGCAACTCTACGCGAACTCGTCAACGCAACTATTTTAGATTTCCGTTGACCCGGTAGACCGGTAATCCGATAATCCGGTTTTCCTTAGACCGGAATATCGTAATGCCGAATGCTCGTACTCCAGTGATTTCTTTTGCATCCACCAAAGGAGGTGTCGGTAAAACAACGCTGGCCTTTGCACTCGCCACAGGAATGGTTGACCGGATGACCGGTAATTCGGAATACCGGATAGCCTGTATCGATGCTGACCCAAACCGCACTCTTGATACCTCACTCCGCAAGGCCGAGACGGCAGAAATCATCTCTATGGTGTCAGACGCGGAAACCATGCTGCAGACACTACGAGATGCCGAACAGGCTGCCGACCTGGTTTTGATCGACCTGGAAGGCTCGGCCAACCAATCGATGCTTTACGCCATGGGTAAGTCGGACCTAGTAATCGTTCCCGCGCAGCCCTCTGCGTTCGATGTGCGCGAGGCCCGTAAGACGGCCGGCGTTGTGCAGCAGGCTGCGGATCTAGTGGGACGACCAATCGAGATGCGGGTCGTTCTGACTCGTACTCCTCCGCTTAAGCAACGCGTCACCGAGCACTCTCGCGCGCAGTTCGCCCAAAGCGGCCTACCCATGCTGCCCGTCGAACTTGTTCATCGGGTCGCATTCCAAAACATGAGCTACAGCGGGATGCCGCCTTTTAAGGCGGAGCCTGGAGGCAACGCGGCCGAGAACGTGGATCGACTCGCAGATGCGGTGGCGGCGATTGTCGGCCTGACGCTTCGTGCCCGATCGGAGGCGCGGCGGTGAGCCGCCGACCGACTCCGGCGGCGCTTCCGAATCTAGAAGACGAGGACGCGAGCTTCCGCGAGTCTTTGCGGCCTCTCATGTCCGTTCTTCCAAAGGACCGGAAACACAGACAACCGGTAGAACGGATACCCGGTAGAACGGGGGCAGCACGTGAGATCGAGCGGATCGAAGCCGCTAGAGGCGAACGGGCCCGTTACGAATACGTGCTGCCTAAGCGCGTAGCGCAAGCTTTGGCGGCAGAAGCCGCTGCCAACGGCGTGTCAGCTACAGTGCGACTCTTGCAAATTTTACGGTCTTCCGGATTACCGGTTATCCCGGAAGATCTAATTGATCTCCGCAAACTGCCAAAACGCTGAAAAAACAGCAGTTTGCAAAGCGTTCTGAGTGCGTACAGGTTAGACATGCCGAGCTGTTTCGGCACTCACAAGGACACGTGATGACCTAACGCCAAAAACACGAAGGCCGCTCCCTGGCAGGAGCAGCCCTCGTTGGAAACACTGGAAGATGTAGTCGCATCCCTGCCCGGGAGAAGCCACACTATCCAACATCTCAAGCCTGGAATCAAGGCCCTTGGCAGGGTCATGGGACAGGTTTGCCCAGCGAGTGCCTGTGGCCTTCGGCGGGAGACCCCGACCGATGACTGCCGACCGATGGACACCGGCGGTGTGGACGCAGTTCCGCGCCGGTAATCTCACGCGCGCCTTCCGCGACGTGCTGCTCACTCTGAAAACCTTTGACGGTCGCGGTGGCCTGTTCCCTAGCCACGCCACCCTGGCGGCCAGGGCGACCTGTGCCATACGCACCGTGCAGGAAGCACTGCGGCAGGGCAGGACGCTCGGCCTAGTCTCCTGGCACTCCGGCGCCTCGCGCCGCACCAGCAACCGCTACGTGCTGAGCGTGCCCAAGGCTGCGGCCGAGGCCGGCGCACGCCTGTCACGCGCCGCCTTCCGGCTTGCTCGCAAGGTGGCGGCCGTGGCGCGCGCGCTAGTCGGCAAAAAGCACCAGAAAGGGGAACAGAAGATCAATCCAGAAGGGGGAGGGCAGGGCTGGCGCAGATGGCCAGCGCCACAGGCTCCCCTGCGCTCAGTGGCTGAGCAGCTGGAGATCCTGGCAGAGTTCAGCAAGCAAGAGGGCCTACGGGAAAGGAAGGAAGTGAGGTCCCGGCTTGCGACATGATTCTGGTGTCCAAGCGGTAGAAAGACGGAATCCTCAGCACCAGGATCTACCCGTCCGGCTCGAGCAGTTCGCAATAGTCCACGCCCAGAGCGGGGGCGAACTCGTAGATCGTGACGATGGTCAGATTACGTTTCTGCGCTCCAAGCCACTCAGGTAGTGCTGCTTGAACCCGGAACACGCCTCGACCTGCTCTTGGGATTGGGACTGCTTCGTCTTGGATACTGCTGGCGAAGTCGTCAGGCCATGATCGGCGCGGCCATGAGGCGAATGAACGCGGACTGGCGGGTTTGCTCGCGTGGCGTGCCTGCGAGCCGGTTGCTGAGGCGGCCGAGGTTCGTGGCAGCAGCTGTGAGCACATGCTGCAGGTGGGTTTTGGCCAGCCCTATGTAGCGCGACCGGCGCAGATGCATGGTGCGGGCGCCCAATGACAGCGTGCCCTCGATGCCGGCGCGGCGTCGGTACTCGTCCGCGAACGGGCGTCCAGTCTCGCGCGCCCTGGCAGCTTCCAGCGCGGCATGTTCCTCGCGACGCCGCGGCGTCAGCAGGTGACGGGGTGCGCGGGTGCAGCGCGGCTTGAGCTCGCATGCCTTGCAGTCGGTCGTCGAGAAGCGGATGCGCATCACCGTCCGTCCCTGGTTGGCGTCGGCGGTCCAGCTTTGGCTGGTGTGGCCGGCCGGGCAGGTTGCGAGCTGCTGGTCCCAGTCAAGCGCGAATCGCGAGACCAGCCCGCAGCAGCGGCACCGCCCCGGCCGCGTCGCCTGCCGCCAGCATCGCGCGGGCCAAGCCGGATTGAGCGTTTGCCACCATGGATTGCAGGTTCGGGTCGTCCGGTGCTGCGGCCGCGAGGCGCGTGGCGATGACAAGCTCGCTTTCGAACAACGAGATGGCCCTCGCGCCATCGCCCTGCATCACCAGCGTGCGTGCCAGGCCGTGCTGGGCCACGGCTAGGTCCC
>CAXSFF010000680.1:0-3067 GCA_964236035.1 uncultured Acetobacteraceae bacterium | reverse complement strand
GGGTAAGTCGGCGCTCGGCCTGCAATGGGCGATAGCTGCAGCCCGGCAGAAGGTCGGCGTGCTGGCGATCTCCCTGGAAATGTCGGCGCAGGAGTTGGGTCGGCGGGCGCTGTCCGCGCTGTCCGGCGTGCCGCTGGGAGCCATGAAGCAGGGAGCGCACGCGCACCATGTGGATACCCTGTTGCTGGCCCGGCGGGAGATGCAGGGCCTACCCTTCACCATCGAGGACGGAGGCGGGCTGACAGCGCCGATGATCGCGTTAAAGGCGCGGGCGGCGCAGCGCCGGCACGGGCTGGGCCTGATCTTGGTGGACCACCTGCACATCATACGTCCGGACGCCGGGGACAGCCGCAACGGGGGCACCTGGGCCACGGGCCAGGTCAGCAACGCGATGAAGCGGCTGGCCAAGGAGTTCAACTGCCCGATGCTGCTGCTGGCGCAACTCAACCGCGGGCCGGAAGGCAGAGAGGACCACCGGCCTGGCCTGTCCGACCTTCGGCACGCCGGGGACATCGAGCAGGACGCGGATGCGGTCAGCTTCGTCTACCGGGCCGAATACTACATGCGTGCCACACCGGAGAAGCTGACGGGCGAAACGGAGGAGAAGTTCGCCAACCGCAAAGCCGCGCTGGAGAGGGACCGGGAACGCGCCCGCGGCAGGGCAGAGCTGATCGTCGCCAAGGTGCGGGACGGGGAGCCGGGCACCGTGCCGCTGCTGTTCAACGGCGCCACCACCAGCTTTTCGGAGCCGAGCCATGACAACGAATGACCCCGGCGCCGTCGTGGTGCGGCTGCCGGAGAAGTGCGCCAGCGAGACGCGAGCGCGCTACCAGGGGCGCTTGCAACAGTGGCGTGCGCGCCAGGGCTGGCGGGAGCAGATCGCCACTCAGCAGCCAGCGCCACGAGACCAGGGCAAGCAAGCCGACAAGGGGGCGGCATGAAGAAGCCCGACACCTGGATGCCCCTCTACATAGGGGACTATTTGGGCGACACCATGCACCTGACGACGCAGCAGCACGGGGCATACATGCTGCTGCTGATGCACTACTGGCGGGCAGGGCCGCTGCCCGACGACGACCAGGCCCTGTCCGGTATCGCGCGGCTGGATCGTGCCACCTGGAAGCGGGCCGTCGCACCCGTCATCCGGCCCTTCTTCCGGGCCGCCGGCGGGCTTCTGCACCAGAAGCGCATGGATACCGAGCGGGCCGGCGCGCAAGCCATTATCGAGAAGCGCCGGAAGGCGGCGAACACGCGCTGGGCGGACGAGAAGGCGGAGGCCACGCCCGGCAGCGACCACCAGCCCGCCGGGGAACCGAATGCAAGTGCATATGCACATGCATATGCAAACGACCATGCAAACGGGATGCAAAACGCATTACCACGCGCGTGCGCGTCACCTTCACCTTCACAGAAGAAGAAAGAAGCTAAGCCGACACCGAAGCAGACTAGGGCGCAGGCCACCATGCCCCTGCCCAAGCCACCGCCCGCGCCCACGCCGCCGACGCTGAATGATCCTCCGGAAGCTTGGCTGCACCTTGGAGATGGCCAGGAAACCGACGCCGAAGGCCGAACCCATGCGACCCTGGCCGGCTACGTTCTCGACACCACCGCGAGGGCATGTTGCGAGGCCGCAGGCCACAACGGCTACCGCGGAATGCAGAATTGGAAGCCGCTGCTGGAGCTGCTGCGGGACGGCTACGACCTGCATCAGGATATCCTCCCCACGCTTCGCCAAGTGGCCAAGCGGCCCAGCTACAAGCCCCTTGATCGCCCCTGGCCCTACTTCGCCAAGGTCGTGCGCGAGGAGCGCAAGGCCGCGTGACGCCTGCCTATCCCAGCAGCGCTGGCCGGGCACGCCAGCATGCCGCCGGCATGATCGACGGAGGGGCACCGGCAAGCTTCCGCCCCTCACCGCCCGCATGGTGGCCGTCACACCCTCTGATATCGCTCACGCGTAGGGGTGTCGAATTGGGCCGCGGCTCCGCCTCGACTTGGCCACTCCGGCGCACCACACGCGCGCGATATGAGCGTGCAAGGCGTGCAGGTCCGGAGACCGTCCAGCGCATCTACGCACCCATTCTGGCCACCACCGCTGCCGCGCCTGATTGAACGATGGAATGCAGCGTGGCTAGGCCGGGTGCTGCGCTACTAACCGCAAAAGGTGTGCATCAGCAGGGTTCGGTTCACGCCGGCGTCACACGGACGGCGGATCAACTGGGGCATGGAGAACTCGCAGCCCCTTCCGTCCGCCTTCTTGTCTGCCGGTGTGCTGACGCTCGACACCGCCGCCCATATCCTATCTGGGCCGGCCGGAACACGCGAGCTGCACGGGCGAACCTACGTGCTGCTTCGCACGCTGATGCGGCAGCCCGGCCAGGCCGCGCCCATGGCGCAGATCGTGGAAGCATTCTGGCCTGACCCTGACCTTCAGCCGCGCAAGCTGGCCGACGCCGTGAAGGGCCGTGTGCTCCAGGCCCGCCACGCCATCGCCGCGGTAGGCGCGCCACGCAACCTCCTGAGGGTGGTCTATCGTGGCGGCTACCTAATCGAAGGAGCACCGCGCGTCGTCCGCGCCCTCACGCCAGCGCAGGCCGTGGCCCTCGACCAACTGCTGGCCACGCATCCAAACGCCGCCTTAGTCGCGGCATTCGCTACCCAGGCACCGGGAGCGCCCCTATGAGCCAAGGCATGGAGCTGACCAAGGAGCAGCTGGCGCGCTTCATCGTGCATCTGAGTTCCAGCGCCAATGTCACCGCGTCCGCCCAAGCGATCGGAGCGGCACGGCGCACGCTCTACAACTGGCGCGACCGGGACGAGCAGTTCGCCGCCGAGTGGGCCGACGCGATCGAGGAGGCGACGGACGCGCTGGAGGCGGAGGCCCGGCGCCGAGCGCTGGAGGGTGTCGAGGAATACGTCACCTGCAAGGATGGCTTGGTGCGGGATGCGGACGGCAACCCGGTGATGCAGCGGCGCTACTCGGACGGCCTGTTGATGCGGCAGCTCCAGGCCTACCGCCCGGAGCGCTACCGCGAGCGGGCCACCGTGGACGTGAACGTCACCGGCGACC
>CAXSFF010000679.1:0-3067 GCA_964236035.1 uncultured Acetobacteraceae bacterium | reverse complement strand
ATGGTGTTCGGCATCGGCCCTGCCGGCACCGGCAAGACCTACCTCGCCGTGGCGCAGGCCGTCGCCATGCTGACCGCCGGCCGGGTCGAGCGCATCGTGCTGTCGCGTCCGGCGGTCGAGGCCGGCGAGCGGCTCGGCTTCCTGCCCGGCGACATGAAGGAGAAGGTCGACCCCTACCTGCGCCCGCTGTACGACGCGTTGCACGACATGATGCCCGGCGAGCAGGTGCTGCGCCGCATGGGCACAGGCGAGATCGAGGTCGCCCCCCTGGCCTTCATGCGCGGCCGCACCCTGGCGCACGCCTTCGTGATCCTGGACGAGGCGCAGAACACTACGGCGGCGCAGATGAAGATGTTCCTGACCCGCATGGGCGAGGGTACCCGCATGGTGATCACGGGCGACCTCAGCCAGGTCGACCTGCCGCCGGGCACCCGTTCGGGGCTGCGCGACGCGCTCGACACGCTGGAGGGCGTGCAGGGCATCGGCGTCAACCGCTTCGACGTGCGCGACGTGGTGCGCCATCCGCTGGTTGCGCGTATAGTGGATGCTTACGAGCAGCGGGCTGTGGCCGAGCGGGATACGTCGCGCGGGCGCGCCAAGCAGGAGAATGATGGAGCCTCCCAGTAGCCGAAGTCCCTTATCCGGGACTCCAATCGTCATCGCCGACCCGGCGTGGCGGCGCATGATACCCAACGTCGAGGCGCTGGCGGCCCGGGCCGCCGGCGCTGCGGGCGGGGTTGGCGTGGTGGTGCTGACGTCCGATGGAGCGGTCAAGCGTTTGAACGCGCGGCACCGGGGCCGCAACAAGCCCACCAACGTGCTGACCTTCGACAGCGGCGACGTGGTGCTGGCGGCCGGTGTGGTGCGGCGCGAGGCGCATGCGGCGGGGCGGCGGATCGCGCATGTGTTGTCCCACTTGGTGGTGCACGGCGCGCTGCACCTGCGCGGCCTGGACCATGGCGGCGCCGGCGAGGCGCGGCGCATGGAGCTGCGGGAGGCGCGCATCCTGCACCGCCTGCGGGTTCCCAACCCCTGGCGGCGCGCGTGAGCGACGCGCCGGGTCCGTCATGGCGGACGCGGCTGGCGCGGCTGATCGGGCGCGGCCCCGACCACAGCGTGCGCGCCAGCATCGCCGAACTGGTGCAGGAGGCGGCCGACACGCCCTCCGCGCCCGGCGTGCTGCCGGAGCTGGACCGGCACGAGCGGGCGCTGATCGCCAACGTGCTGCGCCTGCGCGGGGCGACGGCGGACGACGTGATGGTGCCGCGGGCCGACATCGTGGCGATGTCGGTGGACGTGACGCTGGAGCAGGCGCTCGACACCATCCGCCGCGAGGGCCACTCCCGCCTGCCGGTGTTCCGCGAACAGTTGGACGAGATCGTGGGCATGGTTCACATCAAGGACGTGCTGGCCTATGTCGGCCGTCCGGAGGCGTTCAAGCTCGAGGAAATCGTGCGCAAACCGTTGCTGGTGGCGCCGCAGGTCCCCGTGCTGGACCTGTTGCTGCAGATGCGGCAGGCGCGCATCCACCTGGCGCTGGTGGTCGACGAGTATGGCGGGATCGACGGGCTGCTGACGATCGAGGACCTGGTCGAGACCATCACCGGCGACATCGCCGACGAGCACGACGAGGTCGACTCGCCACTGATCATCGAGCGGGCGGACGGCACCACGGACCTGGACGCGCGTTTGCCGGTGGCGGCGTTCGAGGAGCGTTTCGGCAACGTGCTGACCGACGACGAGCGCACCGCCGACATCGACACCATCGGCGGGCTGATCTTCACCCTGGCCGGCCGCGTGCCGCCGCGAGGCGAGGTGGTGACGCACCCTTCCGGCATGGAGTTCCGGGTGCTGGACGCCGATCCCCGCCGCATCCGCCGGCTGCGCGCGCGGCCGGCGCCGGTGGCGAAGGCGGCGGAGTAGGGGTTAGTCTCGCTCGTCATTGCGAGGAGCGCTTGCGACGCGGCAATCCAGGGCGACACGGCGAAAACTGATCCCGCGGCCCTGGATTGCCGCACCGCCAAGCGGCGGCTCGCAATGACAGGGTGTTAAGATGACAGGTCAGTGTCCAACGCCGTTGGTGTAAGAACGGAGACTGGCCCGCCGGAACAAAATGGGTAGCCTCATGAAAAATCACCTCGTGCTGTCTTTATCCTTTGCTGCTCTCGCAGTGAGTGCCTGGGCTTCCCCTGTCCTTGGTCAGGAGCATCAAATGGCGCCGACCGCTCTTGAGGTAATATGGTCAACTCCAATAACCCTGGAGACGGTCCCGCCGCCCCAAGTCGGGAAACCGTATATTCGTCCAAGAGAGAATGGCATCTCGCTCGGTCAATCCGTCGATCGCCATGGACGGATTACGTTCCTCGCGAGGCAGTCTGATTTTTCTTCATCCGCCGACGTGCTGCTCGAAGATTTTGAACAGAACGGCTTTCAGAAAATCAGCCAGATACACTTGAAAGGAGCGCAGAGCGATAATCCACTACCTACCTTGTTAGCTCGAATATTTGGATTAAAGGAAAGCGGCAACTCAAGGTTCCCGTCGATCGGCAGCATGACCGTCGATAGCCAGAGTAAAGTGTGGGTTGGCGGCGCAACAGACTACTATATAGGCCTGGCTTCCGACCACCACAGCCAGGCCTATGTCGCCCGACTTGATGGTACGGGCGCTCCAATGTGGGAAAAATCCTACAAGGCAGGCAACGTGCCTTTCGTTGCCAGCATGACCCCAATCGCAATGGGCAATGTGCTCGTCGCGGCAAATGATGGATGGTTCGGGGGGGCCTCCTGGCTTGCGATGATTGCTGCCGATGACGGCGCCGTCTTGTGGGAGCGGCGTTTTGGGAACGGCAGCGGCATAGCCGTCGCACTCGCCGCAAACGACGCTTTTTTGATCGCCAGCTTCGACGCCACAGGAAATGAGAGGGCCTACGAGGAGGGTGTCGCCGTCCGGAAGGTCACAGCCGATGGCCAAGTCGGGCCTCCCACCATCGTGAGGCCAAGCATCAACACAAAGGAGGGCGCTAGCTCTTATGGTAGCCTCAGCGTCGCTCCAGCCAGTGACGGAGCC
>CAXSFF010000678.1:0-3068 GCA_964236035.1 uncultured Acetobacteraceae bacterium | reverse complement strand
AAGGACAATGACCGCGAGGCGTTCAGCATCTACCTCGCGGAGCTGCTGGCCTGGCTTCAGGTGCCGGGCAATCCGATGCCCGCCATCCGCATGGCCATCGTTACCGCGAGCGCGATGGACAGCGCGGAGGAGACCCTGCGCGAGAAGGCGCAGAGCCTGCGCGCGATGATGGGCTACGAGCCGAGCCTGTCGCGGCAACTGGAGGGCGAGGCGGCCGAACACGAGCAAGTCGCCGACGCGCTGCGGTCGCTCAGCAACGACACCGACTTCATCGTTGTGCAGCCCTGACGGGACAGACCTGCTTCTGGGCAGCCTGAAACAGAAGGCAGCAGAGGCGGGGGAAAATGATCGGCGAGGAAGCCGTAGGGAAGGGGTGAGAGGGGATCGGCTACCGCCGCCGATCTCGCGCCGCAAGGGCAAGGGCTTCGCCCGCGCTGCGCGCGCCCTTGCCCCGCGAGGCCGGGCGTCGGCTGCCGGAAAGGGATCGCAAGAACCCTGGAAGGACAAACCAATGATGAAGTGCCGCAGCGGCAAGCCGTTCACCGACCGTCGCGACCACTACCAGGAGGTGACGGACCGCATTGTCGCCGCGCTGGAAGCCGGATCCCGTCCCTGGCGCCAGCCCTGGGAGAATGGCGCCCTGGGCATGCCGGTCAATGCGACCACAGGCAAACGCTACCATGGAGTGAACGTTCTGCTGCTGGCGATGACCAGCTTCGCGCTCGGCGGCGATCCCCGCTTCTGCTCCTACAAGCAGGCGGCCGACCGGGGCTGGCAGGTCCGCAAGGGGGAGACGGGCACGACGGTGTTCTTCTTCAAGCGCATGCTGGTGGAGGACCGCGAGGCCGCCCCGGAGGCCGAGGCCCGCACCAAGGCGATCCCCATGCTGCGGGCCTACACTGTTTTTTGTGGGTCGCAAATCGACGGCATCCCGGCTTACGTGGCGCCCGATGCGAGGGACGTGCCATGGCGCCGGCCCGAGGCGGCCGACCTGATCCTGGCCAACAGCAAGGCGGTGGTGCGGTTGGGCGGGGACCGCGCCTTCTACAGCCCGGCCCACGACTACATCCAACTGCCGGAGCCGGCATCCTTCCATGGCCCGCAGGAATTTGCGGCCGTGGCGCTCCATGAGGCAGCCCATTGGTCGGGTGGGAGATCTCGCCTGGACCGCGACCTGACCGGCCGCTTTGGCTCCGCGGCTTACGCCCAGGAAGAGCTCCGCGCCGAACTTGCGTCGGTGTTTATCGGCGCCACGCTCGACCTGCCCTGCGACATCCCCAACCACGCAAGCTACATCGCGTCGTGGGCGAAGAAGCTGAAGGAAGACAAACGCGAAATATTTCGCGCCGCCGCCGACGCGCAACGCATCGCCGACTACCTGCTGGCCTTCCATCCTGATTATGCCGAAGCGGCAGACGCACATGGCATCGAGGAAGGCGCCGCGCAACCCGACGTGGCGGAGGCCGCGTGATGGCCCCGCCGCTGCCGCTCGCGGCTTACGACCGCATCCTTGTCGCCTTGTCGGGCGGCAAAGACAGCGTGGCGTGCCTGCTGGCGCTGCTGGAGGCCGGCGCCGATCCGGCGCGCATCGAGCTGCACCACCATGAGGTGGACGGGCGCGGCCCGCCCTTCATGGACTGGCCAAGCAGCGCGCCCTACTGCCGCGCGCTCGCCCGCAGCTTTGGCCTGCCGATCTACTTCTCCTGGCGCGAGGGCGGCTTCCTCCGCGAGATGCTGCGCCAGGACGCGGCCACCGCGCCGGTCGTGTTCGAGACGCCGCACGGCACCGAGACGCGGGGCGGCGACGGCCCGCGCAACACGCGGCTCCGCTTTCCGCAGGTCTCGGCCGACCTGTCCGTCCGCTGGTGCTCAGCCGCGCTGAAAATCGGCGTCATGGACACGCTGATCCGGGCGCAGGAACGCTTCCTCGGCACGCGCACGCTGGTCGTGACCGGTGAGCGGGCGGCGGAGAGCCCGGCGCGGGCGCGCTACGCCGTCGCCGAGCGGCACCGTTACGTTGATCATTGGCGGCCGGTGCATGCGTGGGGCGAGCAGGAGGTCTGGGACATCCTGGCCCGGCACGGTGTCGTTCCGGCCATCCCATACCAGCTCGGTTTTGGTCGCCTGAGTTGCATGACTTGCATTTTCGGCACGCCCGCGCTCTGGGCGACGATCCGCCTCATCGCCCGCCCTTGGTTCGAGCGCGTCGCCGGCTACGAACGCCGCTTCGGCTGCACCATCCAGCGCACGCGCTCGGTGCGCGACCTCGCTGATCGCGGCATCCCTTACCCGGCCGCCTTGGCCCAGTCCGGCCTCGTCACCGAAGCGCTCACATCCCACTGGAGCACGCCGATCCGCACCGCGGACTGGCGGATGCCGGCCGGCGCCTTCGGCGAGGCAGCCGGACCGAGCTGACCGCACCGCTCCCCCACCACGTCGAAGCCCCCACCAACTCACATCATCGAGGCACGTCATGCCACGTCGACGATCCCTCACGGCCGACAATCCCGTGCGCGCGCTGCGCCGCGAAGCCGCGGCCGTCGCCTCCGATCTGGCCCGAAAACTCCAAGACGCGCCCGCCGAGATCGAAGTTTTCGGACCGTTGGTGGTGTCCGCCTTCCGCGACAAGAACAGCCTGGTGTTCTCGGAGATCGACGACAACCAGGGCCGCTACGAGGGCCGCGACGAACGCTGGTTCCGCCTGGTGCGGCAGGTCCGCGACGACGCCGAATGGGGGCCACGGCTGTTCGCGAGCCTGCGCTCGCCGGCACCGGTCCCGTGACCCTGTGACAGGAGCCGCCGGACGCCCTGGCGGATCTGACGGACAAGTGGAGACGGTCAGGGAAAAGGAAAAAAGGAACTCATGAAATGTGAAGGCCAGGAGGTGCTGGCATCGCGCCCGTCCCGGCACCGCTGCGCTCCATCGCCGCCATCGCAACCCCGGCCCGTCTAGGCCGCAACCCTGGCGGGCCGCGTCCCGCACCGGGCAGGGCCGCTCGCCGGCAATGGCGCCGGGCCGTCCGCGCCGCCTGCTCGGGACGGGTCAGGGAAAGCAGAAGGAGAGAGCC
>CAXSFF010000677.1:0-3069 GCA_964236035.1 uncultured Acetobacteraceae bacterium | reverse complement strand
GCTCGACCAGGTTGCAAGGACGGTGGCGGCTGTCGAGCTGCCAGGCCAGGATGTCGTCCCAGCCGTCCTTCACCGCCCCCGTGCTGCCGGGCAGGGCGAACAGGTAGGTGCCGTCGGCGACGCCGCCAATGGCGCGCGACTGCATCGTCGAGGTGCCGATCTTCTGGAAGCTGAGCATGCGGAACAGCTCGCCGAACCCCTCGATCCGCTTTTCCAGCACGCGGTCGAACGCTTCCGGCGTCACGTCGCGCCCCGTGATGCCGGTGCCGCCCGTGGTGATCACGACATCGATGAGCGGGTCGGCGATCCAAGTCCGCAACTGGGCAGCGATGACGTCGGCGTCGTCGAGCAGGATCATCCGCGCCACCACTTGGTGCCCGGCCGCCGTGACGCGCCCTGCCAGCGCGTTGCCGGAGGTGTCGTTGGCCGCCGTGCGCGTGTCCGACACCGTCAGCACGGCGATGTTGACGGGGATGAAGCGCCGGCTTTCGTCGATGCCGTTCATCTTAATGGAGCCTTGGAACCACCGGCGTTGTGCGAGGTGCGAGGGTATGGAACACCGGCCAGGCGCCGGCCGCAAGTTCGTCGAGGCTGGGCGAGGGCAGGCGCAGGCGCCCGGCGTAGATCCAGGTGTAGGTCAGCGCACGCGGCACGAAGCCGCGGGTCTCGTCGTTGGGGATGCTTTCGATGAACAGCAACGGGTCGTCCGTGGCGGGGATCGCCTCGCACATGCGGGCGAAACCGGTCGGCCCGGCGTTGTAGCTTGCCAGCAGCCGGATCAGGTCGCCGGCGACCAGGTCGTGCTTGGAAAGGAACAGCACGTAGCTCTGTCCGAGCGAGAGGTTGGTCGCCGGGTCGTGCAGGCGGCGGACGAACGCTGCCGGCGGGCGGTCGCCGACCAGGTAGCTGGCGGTCACCGGGGTGATCTGCATCAGCCCGCGGGCGCCGGCGCCAGACACCGCCGCCGTGTCGAAGTTCGATTCCAGGCGGGTCAGCGCATACACCATCGCCGGGTCGAGCCGGAAGCCGCCGGCCGGGCGCAGCGTGGGCAGCGGGAAGCGGGCGTCGTCGTGCGGATGGCCGTCGGCGTCCTGGATGATGACGGCGAGCTGCGCCGCCAGGTCGGTCAGGCCGGCGGCCTCCGCCACCCGCAGGATGGAGCCGCCCAGCGCCGGGTTGGCCTGGGTCGACGGCCACAGCACCCGCAATTCCGCCTCGGCCCGCTTCAACTGCCCGACTTGGATCAGCGCCAGCGCGCGCTTGCCCGACGGCGACACCAGCACGGCGGCGATGTCCGCCTCGCCCAAGGTGTCGTGGGCGCTGCCGAGGTCGGTGGCGAGGCCGAGCGAGCGCCTGGCCAGGATGCCGTAGAAGGTGCGCCGGTATTCCGCGGCCTGTCGCATCCAGGGCCCGTATCCCGCAGGGTCATGGTTGCGCAGATGCGCCCGCGCCGCCCAGAACGCCGCCCCGGCGCGCAGGGCAGGGGGGGCGAACTCGGCGCGGCTGGCGCGCTCGAACAGGGGTTGCGCCAGGTCGGCGCGGTCCATCCGCCACGCCGCCAGCCCGCCGATGTGGCCGGCCAGGCCGATCCGCCCGGCCGATTGCCGCAGCGCCGCGTCGGCGGTGCGGAACGCCTCGGCGTCGCGGCCCTGGGTGAAGAAGCCGCGGGCGATCTCGGCCCGCAACTGGCTGGCATACAGCGGCTGCAGCCCGCGGGTGCGCGCCACCAGGCGCAGCGCGACCTCGGGGCTGCCGGCATGGATGCGGTCGTGAACCTCGCGGTCCAGCAGCGGGTTGCGCGCCAGCCGGTGGTCGGCGGGATCGTCCTCCTCTGGCGCGCTGCTGGCCTCCGTCTCCGCGCCGAGCAGGACCACGGTGGGTTCGGCGGGCAGCGGGGCACCCTTCGGCAGGCGCGCCAGCAGGGTCGCGTGGATGGCGGCGGCGTCCGGATGATCCGGATAGCGGGCCAGCCAGGTCGCCAGCTCGGCGGACGAGGTGTGGGTGAACGCGCCGAGATGGCGGTCGGCAAGGATGTGGCCGTTCAGCAGCGTGGTGCCCAGGCGCTCGGTTTCGCCAGCGGCGGCGGCGATGTCGCCGCTGGCCTGCAGGTCGAAGATGTGGCGGATGCGGGCGGCATCGCTCGGCGCCAGCACGTCCGGCAAGGCAGCGCCGACGCCGCCATGACCCGGCGACAACAGCGGCACCGCCATGGCGGTCTCGTCGTTGAGGGTGTCTGCCCGCACTTCCCCTACCGACATCGAGCCGGCCAGGATCGCGGCACCGGCGATGAACGCGCGGGCGGCGGGAAGGCGGGAGAGCGTTGAATCGACTCCTCGCATGACCGGCCCGCTACACGGTCGAACCCGGCAAAGCAACCCCGCGATCCAGCAAAGCAGCCAAGCCAGTCATGCGTCCCGCCGTCAGCCTTGTACTCTGAAAGTCACCTATGCGTGAGCTTAGCTTATGTTATCCAATGCTCGACGAAGCCGCAGAAGGTCGCACCAGGCGTCGCGTTTTGCTGAAGGGGTCGTCTGGATATGCCCCGGCGCCGCCAACGCCAGGGTCGGCACGGACGCTGGCAGGCCGGGCACGGCGAGCTGGTGCCACTGCCCCTTCGGCCGCCGCCCCGCCGCCGGCAACAGGGTGCGGACCGCCAGCCCGCCCATCAACAGCACGACGCGCGGCCGGAGCAGTTCCAGGTGCCGCCACAGGAACGGCAGGCAGAGCTGCACCTCCATGTCGGTGGGCTTGCGGTCGCCGGGCGGCCGCCATGGCAGCAGGCTGGTGGCCAGCATCTGGTCGCGGGCCAGGCCGATGCTGGCGAGCATGCGGTCGAGGAACGCTCCCGCGGAGCCGGCGAACGGGGTGCCGGCGCGGTCCTCCGCCGCGCCGGGCACGTCGGCGACCAGCACCAGGCCAGATGCCGGGTCGCCGGAGTCGAACACCAGGTTGGTGGCGGTGGCGCTAAGGCCGCAGCCGTCGAACCCGGCGAGCGCGGCGCGCAACGCCTCCCGCGAGCCGGCCGCCGCCGCCAGCGCCTGCGCCCGGGCGAGGGCGGGCGGGCCTGGC
>CAXSFF010000676.1:0-3072 GCA_964236035.1 uncultured Acetobacteraceae bacterium | reverse complement strand
TGGCGATATCGAACTCGGGCATGTCGGCATGCACCGGGATCAGGTAGTCGGCCAGGTTGTCGCCGAGGATGCGGCCGGAGGCGCGGTCGGTGAGTGTCCGCTCGTGCAGGGCCATGCCAATGCCGCCGATCAGGCCGCCGACATACTGGCTGCGCGCGAGCAGCGGATTGACGATGCGACCGGCGGCGAAGGCGGCCCCGACGCGGCGGACGCGCACCTCGCCGAGATCAGGATCGACGCCGGCCTCGACAAACACTGCGCCGTACGCCATGCCACTGAACCCGTTGGCCGGTTGCGCCTCGGATGAGCCGTCCGCTTCCAGACCCTCGGGCACCAGGCGCGTGAGCAAGGCCGCCAACGTTTCGGACACGTTGCCTGCCCGGCTGCGGATCAACCCGTCGCGGAAATCGAGATCCGCAGCGAGCTGGCCGGCCAAGGGCGACGCCTCGTCGGCGATGGCCATGGCGGCCAGCCTGGCGCGCAACCCGCCGGCTGCCATCGCGATCGCCGGGGCCAGGCTGGCGGTGACCTGGGACCCGGCGGAAAACGGCCCTTGCGGCAACCAGGTGTCGCCGAGTTCGACGCGGACCTGGGACATCGGCACGCCCAGCGCCTCGGCCGCCATCTGGCCAAGCGTCGTATAGGTGCCCGAACCCATGTCCTGGGTGCCGCACTGGATCAACAGCGAGGCGTCCGCCTCCAGCCGCACACGGGCCTTGCAGCCCTGGTGGCGCGCGCCATAGAAGGTGCCGGCCATGCCCCAGCCGAGCCGCCAGCGTCCGTCGACACCCTCGCGACACGCGGGCCGTCGCGACCACCCGAACCGTTCCGCGCCAACGCGGTAGCATTGCAGCAGGCTGTTGCTCGTCCACGGCAGCCCGGCATCCTGATCGTGGTCGGCGAAGTTGCGCACGCGCAGCTCCACCGGATCGATGCCCAGACGCTCGGCGGCCTCATCGAGCGCCGACTCCAGGGCGAAGGTCCCTGGCGCGCTGCCGGGCGCCCGCATCGGGATCGGCTGCGGCTCGTTGGTGCGAACCAGCCGATGGGTGGTTGTCACACTCGGGCAGGCATAGAGGAGGCGCGACGCCTCCGCGGTGGTGTCCGAGAATTCGGCGTGGGTCGAGGTTTGGGCCAGGACGTGATGCTCGATGCCGGTCAGCCGGCCGTAGGCGTCGAGGCCCACGGCCAGGTCCTGCACGGTCTCCTGGCGGCGTCCGACCAGGGTGAACAACTGGGCGCGCGTCAGTTCCAGGCGCACCGGCCGCCGGGTGCGTTTCGCTGCCAGCATCGCCAGCATCATCCACGGCCACCACAACTGGCCCTTGCAGCCGAAGCCGCCGCCCAGGAAACGGGTGATCACCCGTGCATCCTCGGCCGGCATGCGGAAAGAGTGGGCAATCGCCGCCCGCGTGCCGAACACCGCCTGGGTCGTGGTGTTCACCGTGACCCGCTCGCCGTCCCAGGAACAGACGACGGCGTGCGGCTCCATCGGATGGTGGTTGTTGACGGCGGTCTGGTAGCGACGGCGCACGACAAGGTCGGCGTCGGCCAGGGCTTGGGCGGCGTCGCCGCGGCGACTGTTGGTCGTGATGCGCCCCGCCGTGGCGGGCGCGTAGGCCTGGACGAGAGCCTGGTCGAGCGCTGTCACCGCCGGTTGGGCCTGGAACCTGACCTGAATGGCGCGCGCGGCGGCCCGCGCCTCGAACAAGGTTTCAGCGGCGACCAGGGCCACTGGCTGGCCGGGGAAGTGGATGATCCGGTCGCGGATCAGCGTGGTCACCCCCGACGGCTGCAGGGCCTCCGTTTCCGGGTATGAGACCAGGTCGGCGAAGCCCGGCATGAGCCGAGCCTGCGTTCCGTCAACCGCGACAACCTCGCCGCAGCCGATCGGCGCCTCCACCAGCACGGCGTGCAGCAGACCCTCGGCCGGCGTTTCGGCCGGGAACAGCGCCTGGCCGGTCACCTTCAGGGCGGCCTCGAAGCGCAAGGTGGGTTGGGCGGTCATGCCTCGCCTCCGACGGTTTCCAGCGCGCGGACGACCGCGCGGCGCAGCAGTTCGATCTTGAAGCCGTTATGGGCCAGCGGCCGGGCGCCCTCCGTGGCCAGCGCGCCGGCCAGCGCAAAGGCCTGGGCATCCGGTGAGCGGCCGACCAGCGCCGCCTCGCTGTCCGTCAGCCGCCACGGCAGCGGTGCGACCCCACCGGCGGCCAGCCGCGCCTCGACGATCACGCCGGCCTCCAGCCGCAGGGAAGCGGCGACCGACACCACCGCAAATTCGAATGAGGCGCGGTCGCGCACCTTCAGGTAGGTCGAGCGAGGCGCGAACCGGACGCCATCCCGCACATGCACGGCGGCGATCAGCTCGCCCGCCGCCAAAATCGTATCATGTTGCGGAGCCTCGCCCGGCAGCCGGTAAAAATCGGTCAGGCTGACGCGGCGCGTGCCGGCAGGTCCCAGGACCTCAACCTCGGTGTCGAGCGCCGCCAACGCCACGGCGAGGTCCGAGGGATGCGTCGCCACGCAGGCCTGGCTCGCGCCGAATAGCGCACTCTGGCGGTTCTCGCCGTCCTGCGCGCCGCAGCCGGAGCCGGGGGCGCGCTTGTTGCAGGCCAATGCCTCGTTGCGGAAGTAGGGGCACCGCGTGCGCTGCAGCAGGTTGCCGCCCACCGTCGCCATGTTGCGAATCTGGCCGCTGGCGCTGGCCAGGATCGCTTCGGCGACTGACGGATGGTTCTGCGCCACGTCCGCATGAATGGCCACGTCGCTCAGCCGAGCCAGCGCGCCGATCGACAGCCAGCCGGCGGCGGTGCCCACCCCAGTCAGCGGCAGGCGGGAGATGTCGACAACCCGCTCGGGCGCCTGGACGCCCGCCTTCCAGAGCTGCATCAGGTCCGTGCCGCCGGCCATGAAGGCCGTGCCCGGTTCGGCGCCCTGTGCCAGCGCATCGTCGATGCTGGCGGCCCTGGCATACCGAAACGCCTGGCCGCTCATAGTCCGGCCACTTCGGCAATTGCCGCCACGATGTTGGGATGCGCCCCGCAGCGGCAGAGATTGCCGCTCATGCCCTCG
>CAXSFF010000675.1:0-3074 GCA_964236035.1 uncultured Acetobacteraceae bacterium | reverse complement strand
GACGTGTCGGCGCGCCGGAGCTAACAGACGGCCTGCTCCACGGCCTGGATGAGATCGGCGGCGCGGAACGGCTTCTGCAACACGGTGGCCCCGGCCAGCGAGGCGGGCGGCCGGTGCCCGCTGATGAAGAAATGCGCAACGTGTCCCGCCCGCAGTATCGTCGCCATGGCGGATACCCCGCTGCCATGGGCAAGGCTCACGTCCACGATCAACAGGTCTGGACGGAAGCGGGCCGACGCGCTGACCGCATCGCCTTCGGTGGCAGCCACCGCGCAGACATCATGGCCAAGGCCTTGCAGCGTTTCGGCGAGCAGGGCGCCGATGACGGCATCATCCTCCACCACGACGATGCGCAAGCGTCTCGTCATCCTGGTGCTGCGACGGCTCGGTCGTGTTCCGCCCAGCCCACCGCGCCATCGAACGGTCCAGCTTGCGGGAGATCCACGCCGATCAACGGAGCAACCTTCATACTCGTTGCTTAAGCGATATGCCTGTGCCAGGGCCAGCATCGGAAACTACTCATGCAAGCCGCTCAGGATGGTGACTGATGCCAACCACGCTGGGGCTGACCTCTCCTCGTCATTGCGAGGAGCGCTTGCGACGAAGCAACCCAGGGCAACCCGGCAGCTTTCCAGCGCATGGCCCTGGGTTGCCACACTGCCAAGCGGCGGTTTGCAATGACCCCGGCGGAAAAGATTATGGTGCGGCAGGGCTGCCGCGTTGCTAGGGATGCTGGCAAATCCGCTGGAAGGGCAGCCGCATGAACACCGCCACGCCGCGCGTGCTGTCCGGAGCCGAAATCCGCTCGCTGTCGACGCGGTCGGATGCGCAGGGCGCCGTGCAGACCGGGCTTCATGTCGCCGCGATCGTGGCTGCGGGCTGGCTGGTCGCGGCCGCCGGGCCGTGGCTGCTGGTTCCGGCCATGGTGTTGCTGGGCGTGGCGCAATCCGCGCTGTTCGCCCCCCTGCATGAGACGATGCACCTCACGGCGTTCGCCAACCGCCGCGCCAATGCCGTGGTGGGGTGGCTGGCGGCGTGCCCGTCGCTGATGAACTGGCATTTCTACATGGCGTTCCACCTGGCGCACCACCGCTTCACCCAGGACCCGGCGCGCGATCCGGAGTTGGCCACCCCGCCGCCGGCCTCGCTCGACACCTACCTGATGCGGGTGCTGGCGGTGAACTACTGGTGCACCCGGGCCAAGGTGATCGGCGCGTGCTGGCGCGGCGACCTGGGCGGCTACCCGTACATCCCCCTGGCGTCGCGGCACCGGGTGATCGCCAGCGTGCGCTGGATGTGCGTTTTCGTGACGGCGATGGCGGCCGGGTCGGCCATGCTGTTCGGCTGGTGGACGCCGCTGGCGTTTTGGGTCGTGCCGCAACTGATCGGCCAGGTGTTCCTGCGGCTGTACCTGCTGACGGAACATACAGGATGCGCACAGTCGGCGAACGGCCTGGTCAACACCCGTACCACGCTGACCAACGCGGCGACGCGGCTGGTGATGTGGAACATGAGCTTCCACGCCGAGCACCACCTGTATCCATCGATCCCGTTCCACCGCTTGCCTGCCGCCCACGTCGCCGTCCGCGCACGCTTGGGAGTGGTGCAGGACGGCTATGCAAGCTGGCACGCGGGCTTCTTGCGGAGCATCCTCAGCCGGCCCTGACCCTGCCGAAGCACCGTCATCGCGAGCCCGCTTGGGCGTGGCGACTCAAGGCCGCGGCAGGTGTTCGGCGCGCGGCTCCTGGGTTGCTTCGTCGCCAAGCGGCTCCTCGCAATGACGGCAAGCTACAAGGCAAGCCAGGCGCGGACGTGATGGCGCAAAAAGGCGGCGTCCTCCGGGTTGCCGGACGGATTGCCGGCGCGGTGGCCCCAGATGCTCGGGATCGGGCGGAGGCCGGCGTGGCGCAGGCTGGGCAGCTCGGCGGCGTTGTCGGCCACGCGGAAGTACAGGTCGGTCTCGCCCGGCATCAGCAGCACCCGCGCCTCGATCGCCCGCAACGCCCGCGTGAGGTCGCCGTCGTAGAGCGCGTTGGCGCTGATGTCGCCGGCCATCCAGGTGCGCAGCTGCGCATGCAGGTTCGCCGGGTCGCGCAGCAGCCAGCGATCCTCCCATTGCGTGACCAGGAAGCGTTCCAGGTCCTCCCCGTGCAACCCGGCGCGGTAGAAGTCCTGGCTCAACGCCCAGGACGCATAAATTCGTGCGAACGCCTTCAACGACGCCACTGGGTGGGCGGAGAAACGGCCACCGCCAACGTGCTCCGGCGCGGCCTCCAAGGTTGCCAGCAGGCTCGACAGGAACACGCGGTTGTGGACCGCGGTGCGCGCGCTGCCGCAGACGATGACGGCGCGCTCCACTGCCTGCGGGTGCAGCGCGGCCCAGTGGTACGCCTGCTGCGCGCCCATCGACCAGCCATAGGCGCAGGCCAGCCGGGTGATGCCGAACCGTTCCGCCAACAGCCGCCGCTGGGCCTGCACGTTGTCCCACGCGGTCACCAAAGCCGGGTACTCGGGCGTGTTGGACGGGCTGGACGACAAGCCGTTGCCGAACATGTCGGGCATCACGATGAACCAATGCCCCGGGTCGAGCACGCCGTCCGGACCGATCAGCCACTCCAGCTCCGGATGCTGCGCGCCGTAGCTGGTCGGGTACAGCACGGCGTTGTCGCACGCCGGCGACAGCGTGCCGTGCGTCTTCCAGCTCAGCCGCGCCGCCGGCAGCGTCCCGCCGGATTGCAGCGCCAGGTCGCCGAGCGCGAACTCTCCCGCCGCACTCGGCCAGGCCGGAGGCTTCCCATTCCCTTCAGCAACGCAGCCTTTCCCTCCTTCACCCAAGCGTCAAGACGACCGAAGGCGGCGGCATCTGCGTTCTCTCAGCCCAAGTTAAACAAAGCCCGCGCATTGGTCCGCCCGATCTTGACCCGGTCCGCCTCCGAGATCGTGCACACGTCGAACCACTGCGCGGCAGGGTCGATGTTCTCGAACGGCCAGTCGGCGAAGAACAGGATGCGGTCGGCGCCGACCTCCAGCATGGCGTCGATCCGCGTCTGGGTGCGGCAGTTGCCGGACGTGGT
>CAXSFF010000674.1:0-3086 GCA_964236035.1 uncultured Acetobacteraceae bacterium | reverse complement strand
AAGGCCAACCTGGCCCGCATCCTGTGCACCGGCAAGCTGGCCGGCACCGGCAAGGTCGTCATCCTGCCGGTCGATCAGGGCTTCGAACATGGCCCGGCCCGCAGCTTCGCGCCGAACCCGCCGGCCTATGACCCGCATTACCACTACCAGTTGGCGATCGAGGCGGGGTTGAACGCCTATGCCGCGCCGCTGGGCATGATCGCGCAAGGCGCCGACACCTATGCCGGGCAGATCCCGTTAATCCTCAAGTGCAACAGTTCCAACAGCCTTGCGACCAACAAGGACCAGGCTGTGACCGCTGGGGTGAAGGACGCGCTGCGGCTAGGTTGCGCCGCAATCGGCTTCACAATCTATCCAGGCAGCGAATTTGCCTTCGCTCAGATGGAAGAATTGCGTGAACTGACGCTGGAGGCGAAGGATGCCGGCCTCGCGGTCGTCACCTGGAGCTATCCGCGTGGCCCCAACCTCGACAAAGCGGCGGAAACGGCGCTCGATATCTGCGCCTATGCCGCGCAGATGGCGGCCCTGCTGGGCGCGAACATCATCAAGGTGAAGCCGCCCACCGCGGTGATCAGCCTGGAAGCGGCGAAGAAAAGCTACGCGAACTTCGACGGCTCCACGATGGCCAAGCGCGTCGAGCACGTGATGCAGGCGTCCTTTGCCGGCAAGCGCGTGGTTGTGTTCTCCGGCGGCGAAAACACCGATCTGGATGGTCTCTACGAGCAGATCCGCGGCATCCGCGACGGCGGCGGCCACGGCAGCATCATCGGCCGCAACACCTTCCAGCGCCCCAAGGAACAAGCCGTGGCGATGTTGGGCAAGATCATCGACATCTACCTCGGCAAGTCCTGAGTAAATTGGCTGCGGTGGACGGCGGCGACCCAAGGGGAGATCCCGAGGGTTGCCGCGTCTATCTGATCACGCCTCCTTCGTTCGATCCGGCGCCGTTTGCCAGCCTGTTGGCGGCGGCCCTGGACGGTGGCGACGTGGCGGCGGTTCAGCTCCGGTTAAAGGATGTGGATGACAGCGTCTGGAAGTGGGCGATCGACGCGCTCCGGCCGGTGTGCCAGACCCGAGGGGTGGCGTTCCTGCTGAACGACCGGGCTGACTTGGCGCGGGCGACAGGCAGCGACGGCGTGCATGTTGGCCAGGACGACATGCCGGCCAGGGACGCAAGGCGTTTGATCGGGCCGGACCTGACGCTGGGGGTGACGTGCAAGGGCAGCCGTGACCTTGCCATGCAAGCGGGCGAGGATAGCGCGGACTATGTCGCGTTCGGCGCGTTCTATCCCTCCACGACGAAAGAGGTGACGGGACGGCTCGATCCCGAAATCCTGGCGTGGTGGTCGGAGATGATGGAGCTGCCATGCTGCGCCATCGGCGGCATCACACCCGACAACTGCGCGCCGCTGGTGCGGGCAGGGGCGGATTTCCTGGCTGTGGTCGGGTGTGTCTGGAGCCATCCGGATGGACCAGCGGCGGGGGTGCGGGCGTTGACCACCGCAATCCGGCAGGCTTCGTGAAGTCTGATCGACATGAAACGGCTGTCTTGGTGGAATGACAGCCGTATTGATCTGCGCTCATAATCGGCATCAGGCGAGCGAGCACGCGCAGGAGGTAATGCCGCCGCCTACCCTTGTCGGCGGTGGCAGCCAACCACAGCTAAGTCGAACAGCGCTTTCTGGAAATGCGATTGCCCTGGCAGTGACTATGTTCTGGCGCTGAAAGCCAACCAATTTAGCCTGCACGATGACGTTCGCCGGTTTCTCGCCGATCCGGCTCGGCTGGCCGACATCGTGCATACGACGGTCGATGGCGAGCACGGCCGCATCAAGGCCCGCGCCAGCCTGGTCTGCACCGACATCGCATGGCTGCAGGACCTGCATGCCTGGCCATCGGCCGCCTCGTGCGAACACGCGAGGCCGGGGCGAAGGCGAGCACCGAGACCGCCTACTACCTGCTCAGCACACCGCTCAATGCCGAGCGGTTTGGTTAAGTGGCACGCGCGGACTGGGGCGTGGAGAACGCACTTCACTGGGTCCTCGATGCAACAATGAACGAGAATTTGTTGCGAAAATGCAAAGATTACGCGCATTAGAATGTCGCTCTGCTGAGACGCCTCGCCTTCAACCTTGCCAAGCTTGAGGGATCAATGAAGGGCAAGCTCAAGCACACCGGATGGGACGACAGCTTTCTGGCTGGCCTCCTCGCTCAGTTCGGCAAAACCCCTATGCGATAGCCCTGCTTCAGAAGGTTAGGTTTTCTCAACTTGCGAGTATTCTAATTCGACAGGAGTGGATCTACCAAAAATTGATACGCTTACCTTAACTCGTCCTTTATCCTCATCGACATCCTCGATAATGCCGCTGAAGCTTGCAAACGGTCCTTCAGATACACGAATTTGTTCACCAATCTGATAATAAATTGCAGGTCTTGGCCGTTCAACTCCTTCCTGAGACTGCTTAAGAATACGATTGGCCTCATGTTCGCTAATCGGGGTTGGTTTAGTTTTGCTGCCTAAAAAACTGGTAACTTTAGGAGTATTCTTAACAAGATGCCATGCATCATCAGTTAAATCCATCTTTACCAGAACATACCCTGGGAAAAATTTCTGTTCACTATTGACTTTTTGCCCGCGACGTATTTCTATGACATTTTCCGAAGGAACAAGCACCGACTCAAAATTGGCTGAAAGCCCTTTTATTTCAGCTTGCTCGATGATCTGTTGTGCAATTTTTTTTTCGAATCCAGAATAAACATGTATTACATACCATTGCTTGGCCACTTCCGATTACCTTCCTACACATCCGCACGAAAGATCACTAGTAACGCTGTACTTATAAGTTGATCCAAGCCGGTAAAAAGTATACCTATCATAACCGCTGCAAAGACTACGATTATCGAAGTCAAAATTGCAGCATTTAGTTTAGGCCAATATATTTTCCCAAACTCCTCTAAAATTTCATTGCCAAAATTCATCATTTTTGCTATCAAGTTGCATCGTCCTAGTGCGCAGTTCAACTTTGCTTGATAAACTATTTGGCAGGGGTGGAGGGTCTCGAACCCGCAACCTCCGGTTTTGGAGA
>CAXSFF010000673.1:0-3086 GCA_964236035.1 uncultured Acetobacteraceae bacterium | reverse complement strand
GAGATAACGCTCGCCTGCGCCTCCGCGAGTGTTCCGCTTGCCTGGTGGACAGGACGGCTGTCCATCGACTGGCTCTGCCTCGTCGCGTTCGCGATCGGCGTCGTCAATACGACCGCCGGCAGCGCCTCGCAGATCGTGCTGACGCAGATCGTCAAGCGCGACCGGCTGATCGAGGCGAATGCCAGGAACGCGTTGGCGAGTTCGGGAGCGGACATGGCGGGTCCCGGGCTGGCAGGCGCACTGATCAAGCTGCTGGGAGCGCCAATCGCGCTGCTGTCTAACGTGGTCCTGCTGCTACTTTCCGCAGCGATCCTGAGCGGGATCAAGGTCGACGAGCCTCCGCCTCGCCGTGCTGGTGGGTTCTGGCCGGAACTGAAGGCTGGGCTGCGCTTCGTACAAACCAATCGTTTGCTGGTGGTGCTCGCGTGCTGCGTGGCAGCCTGGCAGCTCTGCTACAACTCAGCCGCCGTCGTGAACATCCTGTTCGCGACCCGTACGCTGGGCTTGTCGGCGCAGGACGTCGGGCTCAGCTATGTGTGCCTCGGGATTGGCACGGTGTTCGCGAGCTTGGTCGGCAAACGTCTCAGTCGGCGCATCGGCCCTGGTTGCTGCCTCGCGCTCGGGTTTGGTCTCTGTTCCTGCGGATGGTTGATGCTTGCTGCAGCTCCCGCCGGCCTCTGGGGCATCATTGCTTTTGACGTCGACCTGACACTGTTTGGCAGTGGTGCGGTGTTAATCTTCGTCAGCTTCATACCGCTGCGGCAGGCGGTCACGCCCGCCTCCATGCTGGGGCGGATGACGAGCACGATGCGCTGGCTGATCCTGATCCCCGCCGGGCCAGGCGCGCTGATCGGCGGCTGGCTTGGGGAGCACGCCGGCTTGCGCACTTCTCTTGGCTTTGCCGGTGTCGGCGGGATGATCCTCACAGTCGCCACCTGCTGCAGCCCCTTGCTGCGCAACATGAGGGTGCTGCCCGTCCTGACCGATCCAGGCGAAAGTTTGGAAACCGAGCCGGCGCGGCTGTGACATCTGACTCGCCATGCTCGCGACGTCTTCAGAAGGCCGACCAACGTATGGGAAACCCCAAACCCGGGGTTCTCGCATACTGCGTCAATCCGACAGGGTTTGTCGCGTGCTTAGAAGGGTGGTTTCAGGGTCACCATCATCCCCGCTATGCAAGTGTCGGAAAACACCTGATTTTCGCACATAGCTCGCGTCGACCTGTGCTTCCGCTTTCGACCTCATCGCGGACGTTGACCACCAACCTCCGCTGCCGGGAAGCAGCCATTCCTTCGCGAGACAGAGTGACGGCCAGAGATAGAAGATTATCATTTGGTATCGGCAGCGATCTTGACCAGTGATGTGGCCGGGTCAGCGCGACCCGGCCCACTCATCCGGCTTAGACAGCCAACGGAACCGCACCCAAGAAATCCCGCTTACCCACGGCAAGACCGTTGTGACGCAGGATGTCGAATGCGGTGGTCACGTGGAAGAAGAAGTTCGGAAGCATCCAGCCACTGATGTACTCCGGTGCCATCATGACCATGGCCTGCTTGGCGACGCTGAATTCAATTCGGCGCTCGGTGGCGCCGTCAATGGCACTCCGGTCGAGCGAGCGCAGGAAGCTGACGCATCGGGCAAGGCGAGCCTGAAGTTCGTCAAAGCTCGCCTCGGTATCTGGGAACGATGGGTTATCCACCCCGGCCAACCGGGCACCACCGGCTTTAGCGCCGTCGGTGGCAATCTGCACCTGCCGAACCAGTGGCAGCATATCTGGATACAGTCGCGACTGCAGCAGCACCGAAGGTTCGATGCCTCGCTCAGTCGCGTAGGAAGCCGCCTTGCTCAGCACCGCGGACAAAGCGTCCAGCATCTGCAGGCAGGGTACCAGTGACGCCTGGTAAAGTGACATGGCCATAGTCGTGCTCCGTTTTTGTGAACGAGACACGCCTTACCCCACGTTGCGCCAACTGTCGCCGCGCAGGCGGGAGGATCGGGTTGGGGGATGGTTGCCCTGTGACGACGCCCATCGGAAAAGTGGCGCTCAGTCCGCTTTCGACCCAAAGCAGACTCTTGCCCCCTAGTGGCGGCGCTTCTGCCTTTCCCGAAAAGGATGCTGAAACGGGAAAGCTGGCTCGATCTCGCGCTTGGCCGAAGATAAAGCAGATCGCTATACAGGGCTATGACCAACTGCCGCATTGCCCTCGCCAACCTTCGCATCGCTGAGACGCCGGAAGGATCCGTGGAATTTGCCGTTGAGGCGATCGCCGAAGCAGGGCGTCGAGGCGTGCAGATCATCTGTTTTCCGGAGTGCTACATCCCCGGCTACCGCTGGCAGGCGGGCACGTTGCCGTCTCCTTCTCTGCGCTTTCTCGAAAACGCATGGGAAAAGGTCGGCGCTGCGGCAAAGTCGGCGGGTATTACTGTTATCATGGGCACTGAGCGGCCCACCGAACACGGTCTACAGATTACCGCGAGGGTCTATAATCCGGACGGCTCGACCCAGGGTTGGCAGGACAAGGGGCAGCTCGATCCGTCTGAAGAGGCGCTATACCCGGCCTTCGGACGTGAACGGCACATTTTCACCGCAGGCGACGTCACCTTCGGAATAGTCATCTGCCACGAAGGCTGGCGTTATCCGGAGACGGTGCGTTGGGCAGCGCGGCGGGGAGCGCAGATCGTGTTTCATCCTTTCGCGCATGTTGCCGAGCCCGGTTCTTACCGGCCGGAAACCTTTGCCCATCCAGACAACAGCTTCCACGAGAAAGCGATGCTATGTCGCGCGGCTGAGAATAACTGCTGGTTCGCTTCGGTAAATAGCGCGAGCGATAGCGCGCCGGCTACCTCAGCGATTATCCGGCCGGACGGCACGCTGCTGCGCTATCAGCCATACGGTGAAGCAGGACTACTCGTTGCAGACCTCGACCTGAACCTTGCGACGCTCCAACTGGCCGAGCGCTGCCGCACATCACCATTGTGACCACGATGAACGGCGATCGAGACGCCAGGGGCTTTCCCGTTGAGATAGTGGTTTGGGAAAGTAAGCTTGGACCTACGGTACATCGGGATACAGCATCATGCCAACG
>CAXSFF010000672.1:0-3086 GCA_964236035.1 uncultured Acetobacteraceae bacterium | reverse complement strand
CGAGGTGGAGCGGCTGCTGTCCGAAATCGCCACCGCGCGGCGCATCCAACTGAACGGCCGCGAGCAGCGCATCCTCGCCGAGGAGCTGGTGGACGACATGCTGGGCCTAGGCCCGCTGGAGCCGCTGCTGGAGGACGACAGCATCGCCGACATCATGGTCAACGGGCCGGACCGCGTGTTCATCGAGCGCCGCGGCAAGGTAACGCTATCCACCGTCCGCTTCCGCGATGCGGCCCACGTCGCCAACATCTGCCAGCGCATCGCCACCGCCGTCGGCCGCCGGGTGGACGAGGCCAGCCCCATGGTCGACGCCCGGCTGAAGGACGGCAGCCGCGTCAACATCGTCATGATGCCGCTGGCGCTCGACGGTCCCTACATCTCGATCCGCAAGTTCTCCAAGAAGCCGATCGACCTGGCCAAGCTGACCGAGTACGGCGCGTTGACCCGGCAGGTCGCCCGCATCCTGGAGATCGCCGGGCGGGCACGGCTGAACATCGTCATCTCGGGCGGCACCGGCTCGGGCAAGACCACGATGATGAACGCCATCTCCCGCCTGATCGACCCGGGCGAGCGCGTCGTCACCATCGAGGACGCGGCGGAACTGCAATTGCAGCAGCCCCACGTCGTGCGGCTGGAAACCCGGCCGGCCAGCCTGGAGGGCCGCGGCGAGATCACCCAGCGCGACCTGGTGCGCAACGCCCTGCGCATGCGGCCCGACCGCGTCATCATCGGCGAGGTGCGCGGCGGCGAGGCGTTCGACATGTTGCAGGCGATGAACACGGGGCATGACGGCAGCATGTCCACCATCCACGCCAACAACACCCGCGACGCGCTGGCCCGGGTCGAGAACATGGTGCAGATGGGCAACGTCGGCCTGCCGTCACGCGCGATCCGCCAGCAGATCGTCAGCGCCGTCGACATCATCGTCCAGCTCGAGCGCCAGCGCGACGGCGGCCGCCGGGTCACCCAGGTGACGGAGGTGGTGGGCATGGAGGGCGAAGTCGTGACCCTGAACGACGTGTTCCAGCTGGAGTTCGACGGCGAGGCCGCGGACGGCACGCTGAACTGCCGCTACAAGGTCAGCGGCGCGCGGCCGGCGTGCCAGGAACGGCTGTCTTATTTCGGCCTGGACCGCGCCTGGAAAGCGGCCCTGGAGAACCGGGGCGAATGAACCTCCGCCTGATCCTGCTGGCGGCCTGCCTGTGCCTGGCCGGGCTCGCCTTCTCCTATTTGCTGATCACCCGCACGCAGGAGCGCAGCAAGCGGCTGGCGATGCGGCTGTCCAAGGCGCTAGGCCAGCATCGCGACTTTTTGCCGGACAGCGGGACGATCCGGGTCAGCGTCCCCGTGGCCAGGCGTTCGCTGCTCAGCCGGCTGGCCGCCTTCTTTGGCGCCGACCTGGCCCGCACCGAGCTGTACCCCATCGCCTGGTGGCTGGTGCCGCCGCTCGCATTGGTCGTCGCCCGCCTGGGGGCGATGGTGCTGGAGTTCCTGATCGGGCCGATGGCGGTGTTCGCCGTGCCGCTCGGCTGCTGGCTGCTGTGCCGGAAATTTTTCCAGTCCCGCCACCAGGGCCGCATCGCCGTCCTGTTCCAGCAGATGCCCGAGGCGCTGGCCATGATCGTGCGCGCGGTCCGCGTCGGCATCCCGATCAGCGAGGCGATCCGCGTGGTGGCGCACGAGGCCGCCAAGCCGACTTCCGTCGAGTTCGCCCGGCTTGCGGACGAGGTGGCGATCGGCTCCCCGCTGGACGAGGCGCTGCGCGGCATGGCGGCGCGCAACGGGGTGCCGGAATACCGCTTCTTCGCCACGGCGCTGTCGCTGCAGGCGCAGACAGGCGGCGGCATCAGCGAAACGCTGGAGAACCTCGCCGACGTGATCCGCAAGCGCGTCGCTGCCCGCGCGCGCGGCAAGGCGCTCGCGGCGGAGGCGCGCAGCAGCGCCCTGGTGCTGTCCGTGCTGCCGGTGCTGGCATTGGGCGGGCTGTGGCTGATGAACCCGGGCTACATCGGCGTGCTGTTCACCACGCCGACCGGCCATACGATCCTGGCCAGTGCCGCGTTGCTGGAGTGCTTCGGCACCTTGATCATGCGCACGATGATCCAGAAGAGCCTGTCATGACCCGCATCATCCTGCTGGCGGCGCTCGGCTGCGGGGCGCTGCTGCTGTGCGCCTCCGGCATCTGGCTCATGAACCATCTTGCCGCAACGCAGAAGCTTGCCGCCCGGCTCCGGCGCGCGCAGGGGCTGCCGCCGTTGCGCAGCGGCGCCGGCTTCCGCAAGGGGGGCGAGAACGCGCCGCTGAACCTGGTGGCGCGGATCGGCGGGATGATCACCCGCAGCGGCGTGTTGTCGCGCGGGACCTTGGCGCAGCTGGAGCAGACGCTGGCATCGGCGGGTTTCCAGGCGTCCAACGCGCTTGGGCTGTTCGTGGGCGCGAAGGTGCTGCTGGTGGCCAGCCTTCCGCTCGCGGCGGTCCTGCTGCTGCCCAGCCTGGGCTTGTCGCACACGCTCAACCTCGTGCTGACGGGCGCCGCGGCGGTGATCGGCCTGCTGATGCCGGACTACGTCATCGGCAAGATACGCAGCCGCCACCTGGCCCGCGTGGAGGCCGGGCTGCCCGACGCGCTGGACATGCTGGTGATCTGCTCCGAGGCCGGGCTGGGGCTGGAGCCGGCGCTCAGCCGGGTCGGCACGGAAATCCGCCACGCCCACCCGGCGCTCGCCGAGGAGCTGGCGCGCACCTCCAACGAGCTGCAGATGATCTCCGACAGCCGCGTGGCCCTGGCCAACATGGGCGGGCGCACGGGGTTGGAGTGCCTGCGCCGCCTTGGCGGCACGCTGATCCAGACGATGCAGTATGGCACGCCGCTCAGCTCCGCGCTGCGCGTGTTGTCGACGGAGCTGCGGCAGGAGAACCTGACCCGGTTCGAGGAGCGCGCGGCGCGGCTGCCCGTGCTGCTCACGGTGCCGATGATCCTGTTCATCCTGCCCTGCGTCTTCCTGGTGGTCGGCGGCCCGGCCGCGATCCAGGTGATGAAGACCCTGCACTGACCTGATGCCAGCGGCATTGGACACTGACCTTTC
>CAXSFF010000671.1:0-3087 GCA_964236035.1 uncultured Acetobacteraceae bacterium | reverse complement strand
AGCAAACCACAACCGCCTCCAATAACTCAAACTCTTTCCGAACGGACACTGAGAGTCGCGAGCATGGCCAACAGGATCAAGCGGATCTGGCAATCCGGCGGCGCCGCGGTGAACGGCTGGCTGGCGATCCCGAACGGCTTCTCCGCCGAGACCATGGCGCAGGCCGGGTGGGACAGCCTGACGGTCGACCTGCAACACGGCGTGCAGGACTACATGTCGATGGTGGGCTGCTTCCAGGCCATGCAGGCGCACCCCGTGCTTCCCATGGTGCGCGTGCCTTGGAACGAACCCGGCATCATCGGCAAGGTGCTGGATGCCGGGGCCTACGGGGTGATCTGCCCGATGGTGAACACGGCGGCGGAGGCGGAGGCGTTCGTCTCTTATTGCCGCTATCCCCCGGCCGGCGCCCGCTCCAACGAGCCGATCCGCGCCGGCATCTACGGCGCGTCCACCGGCTACCAGAAAACCGCCAACGAGGAGGTGCTCTGCATCCCCATGATCGAGACGCGGGAGGCGGTGGCCAACCTGGAGGCGATCCTGGACGTGCCCGGCGTCGACGCTGTCTATATCGGCCCGTCGGACCTGGGCTTCTCCCACGGGCTGGCCCCCATCCTGGATCGGGAGGAGCCGGAGATGCTCGCCATCCTGGAGCAGGTGGTGGCGGCGACAGCCAGGCGCGGGCAGGCGGCCGGCATCCATTGCGGCAGCAGCGCCTACGCCAAGCGCGCCATCGCCATGGGGTTCAAGCTGGTGACCATCGGCAGCGACGCCGTGTTCATCAACCAGGCCGCCCGCGCCACCGTGGCCGAGATGCGCAAACCATGAGCGCCGTCACCAGGCGACCGTCTCGCCCCGGTAGTCGAGGTAGTTGCAGCCGGATCGGCCCGTTCGCTCCAGCACGTCCGCCATCCCGGTGACGCTGGTCTCGACGTCAAGGGGGGCGGAGGCGCCGCCCATCTCGGTGCGCACCCAGCCCGGGCTCATCAGCACAAGGTCCCAGCCTTCGCCCTGGTGACGGATGTGGAGGCTGCGGCCAAGCGTGTTCAGCGCCGCCTTGCTGGCGCGGTAGACCTCCCAGCCGGCGCTGGTGTTCCGCGACACGCTGCCGAGACCGGAGGTCATCAGCGCCAGCGTGCCGCCGGGCGGGATCAGGCCGCAGAACGCCTCGCCGAAGCGGATCGGGCTGATGGAATTGGTCTGGAACACCTGCATCGCGGTGTCGCGCGGCACCTCGGGCGCCACGCACTGCGCGCCCAGGGAGATGCCGGCCACCACGAACACCAGGTCGAAGCGCTGCCCGTCCAGGCGCTGCCGCAACGCCGACACCGCGGAGTCGTCGTCGATGTCCAGCAACTCGACCCGCAGCTTCGGCCCGGCGACCGCGTCCAGCCTCGGCGCCGGCTTGCGCGCGGTCGCCGTCACCTCCCAACCGCGTTGCAGGAACGTCTCGACGAGGCCGAGGCCGAGGCCGCGGGAGGCTCCGACGATGAGGGCGCGGCGGTCGGTCATGGGATGCTCGTTGCCTGTTGTGGTGCCGGACTGTGGGATCGCTGCCGCCGCTTCGTCAATGCGGCGCGGCCAGGCGTTCCGTCGCCGCCCAGACGCGCTCCACGAACGCGTGGTCGCGGGCCAGGCGGTTGGGCCGCCGCGGCCGGCGCTGGCTGAAGTAGCCGCCGTTCACCGCCGCCATCTCCGGCGCCAGGGCCGCGAACAGCGGGGTGTCGGCGCCCTGCTCCGCCGTCAGGGCGAAGCGGCCGATCAGCTGCCAGGCCAGGCCGATGACGCCGCCGCTGCGCACCAGCCCCGTTGCCACCAGCCCTGGGTGCACCACGTTGGCCACCATGCCGCTACCCTCCAGCCGCCGCGCCAGGGCGAACGTGGTCAGGGTCAAGGCGAGCTTGGACTGCGCGTAGGCGCGGGTCATGCCCCAGCCGCGCGTCAGTTGCAGCTGGTCCGGATCGATCCTGGCGCGATCGGCGGTCGAGGAGCCGACGTTGACGATTCGCCCGTGGCCATGCGCGGCCAGGTTGGGCAGCAGCGCCTGGGTCAGCACGAACGGCGACAGGTGGTTGGTGGCGAGCACGCGGTCGAAACCCTCGTCCGTGACCTCGCGGCGGCTGGTGAACACGCCGGCGTTGTTGACCAGCACCGAGATTTGCGGGAACCGCTCGCCGATCTGCCGCCCGGCGGCCCGCGTGGCGGCGAGGGAGGACAGATCGGCGACCATCAGGTCGAGCGGCACTTCGCCGGCCCGTTCGGCGATCCAGGCGTGGGCCGCGTCGCCGCGGGCCTGGTCGCGGCCGATCATCACCACGCGCTCGCCGGCCAACGCCAGCCCGAGCGCGATCCAGCGGCCGATCCCGCCAGTGGCGCCCGTCACGACGGCGACCATCGCCGAGCTATTCAGCCGCGATCTTGGGCTGCGCCTTCATCTCCGCGACCCGGCGCTCCACCAGGTCGACGATGTGGTCGACCATGCCCTCGCCGGCCATGCGGTGGTCCTGGCGCCCGGCGGCGTACACCATGTGCTTGCCCTCGCCGCCGCCGGTGACGCCGAGGTCGGTCATCAGCGCCTCGCCGGGTCCGTTCACCACGCAGCCGATGATCGACAGGGTGATCGGCGTCTCGATGTGGGCGAGCCGCTCCTCCAGCGTGCTGACGGTCTGGATCACGTTGAAGCCCTGCCGCGCGCAGGATGGGCAGGAGATGATCTTCACCCCGCGATGCCGCACGCCGAGCGACTTCAGGATGTCCCAGCCGACCAGCACCTCCTCCTCCGGCTCGGCCGACAGCGACACGCGCAGGGTGTCGCCGATGCCGGCCCACAGCAGCGAGCCGAGGCCAATCGAGCTTTTCACGGTGCCGGCGCGCTTGCTGCCCGCCTCCGTGATGCCGATGTGCAGCGGGTGGTCGCACACCTCCGCGAGCTGCTGGTAGGCGGCGACGGCGAGGAACACGTCGGACGCCTTCACGCTGATCTTGAACTCGTGGAAGTCGTTGTCCTGCAGGATCTTGGCGTGTTCCAGCGCGCTTTCGACCAGCGCCTCCGGGTTCGGCTCGCCGTACTTCTCCAGCAGGTGCCGCTCC
>CAXSFF010000670.1:0-3100 GCA_964236035.1 uncultured Acetobacteraceae bacterium | reverse complement strand
AGGGGCTCATGCCGAGCAGCGTCACCGCCAGGCCGTTGAACAGGCCGCAGCCCGCTCCGACCAGCACGCCGAGCGCCACCGCGAGCGGCACCGGCACGTGCCCCTGCATGGCCATGGCGGCCGCGATGCCCGACAGCGCCACCACGGACCCGGACGACAGATCGATGCCGCCGGTGATGATCACGAAGGTCTGGCCACAGGCCACGATCGCGATCAGCGACGTCGCCACCAGGATCGCCATGAGGTTGGCGGTGGACAGGAACGAGGCGGTCGAGAGCGACAGGTAGGCCACGATGGCGAGCAGGACGCCCAGCACGGTGAGGTCGCTCAGGTCCGCCTTCAGCCTGGCCCTGCCGGCGGGCCTGCGGTTGGTCGAGGTCAGGTCGGTGCTCACCCGCCTATCCGATCGCCGCGAGCGACATGATGCGGTCCTGGCTGTAGTCGCGCCGCGCCACCTCGCCAGCGAAACGGCCGGCACGCAGCACGCCGATCCGGTCGCACAGGCCCAGCAGTTCGAGCAGGTCGGACGACACGATCAGGATGGCGGCGCCCTTGGCCGCGAGTTCGCCGATGAGGGTGTAGACCTCCACCTTGGCCCCCACGTCGACGCCGCGGGTCGGCTCGTCGAGCATGAAGACGCGAGGCGCCACGCTGATGGCGCGGGCGAGCACGACCTTCTGCTGGTTGCCGCCCGACAGGCGGCGCACTTCCTGGCCCGCCGAGGTGGTTCGGATGCGCAGCGAGCGGATCGACGTCTCGGCCAGCGTCGCCACCGCGCGCGCCGACAGGATGCCCCAGCGGGACAAGGCACCGAGGGTGGACATCGCGACGTTGCTGCGGATCGAGAACGGCAGCACGAGGCCCTCCAGCTTGCGGTCCTCCGGCGTCAGCACAATCCCCCTTCGGAGCGAGTGCCGGGGAGAGCGGGGCAGGTAGGCCTCGCCGTCCACCCGGATGTGCCCGGAGGTGACGGGCAGCACCCCGAAGATCGTCTTCAGCACCTCGCTGCGTCCGGCGCCCACCAGCCCGGCGAGGCCGTAGATCTCCCCCGCCCTGACGGTGAACGAAACGTCGCTGAAACGGCCCCTGCTGGTCAGTTGCTTCACGTCGAGCAGGACCGCGCCGGGCGCGATGTCCTGCTTGGGGAAGAACTTGTCGATCGAGCGGTTCACCATGACCTGCACCATGGTATCCTCGGTCCACCCGGCGGCGGGCCGGACATCGACGCTGCGCCCGTCGCGCATCACGGCGATCCGGTCGCAGATCGCGAACACCTCCTCGAGGTGGTGGCTGATGAAGATGACGCCGACGCCGTCCGCCTTCAGGGCCCGGATGGTGCCCATCAGGAACTCGACCTCGTGGCCCGTCAGGGTCGCGGTCGGCTCGTCCATCACGATGATGCGCGCCTTCTGCGACAGCGCCCGGCCGATCTCCACGAGCTGGCGCTGCGCGAGCGGCAGGCTGCGTATCCTGGCGCCCGGCGCGATGTCGAGCCCGACCCGCTTGAGCACCGAGCGCGTGTCGTTCAGGAGGCGGCGGCGGCGGATCGTGCCGAGCCGCGTCCTGGGCAGCACGCCCGCGAAGATGTTCTCGGCGACCGTGCGGTCCGGGAACAGGCTGAGTTCCTGATGGACGACCTTGATGCCCGCCGCGAGCGCATCGCGGGGGGTGTGCGGTTCGAAGGCCTCGCCGTCGAGCCGGATCGATCCGCTGTCCGGCCGGTGGATGCCGGCCAGGATCTTCATCAGCGTCGACTTCCCGGCCCCGTTCTCTCCCACGATGCCAAGAACCTCGCCGATGCGCAGCGTCATCGAGACGTCGGTGAGCACCGGCACGCCCAGGAACGCCTTCGAGACGCCCTGCATGTCGAGGAGAAGCGCCATCGGAGTGCCTTCTGCCGTCCGCCTAGACGACCTCGCTCCACAACCCGTAGGACTTGACCTCCGGGCTGTCGACATTGTCCTTCGTGATCAGGATGTGCGGCCAGAACTGATGGGCCGGGATTTCTGACTTGTTGCCGTTGTAGAACATGTCGACGTACTTCACCGACTGCGCCGCCATGGTCAGCGGGTTCTGCGACAGCGTCGCATCCATGTCGCCCTTACGGACCGCGGTCACCGCCTGCCGGGTGCCGTCGATCCCGATGATGATGATGTGCTTCGGATCGCCGATCGGCACGTTGCGGCTCGCCTGGCGGACCGCGCGCAGCGCCCCCACCGCATTGTCGTCGTTGCCGTTGAACACCGCGTCGATCTGCGGGTTCGCCGCCATGATCTGGCTCATCAGGTTGAACGACTTCTCCTGGTCGAACTGGCCTTCCTGGCGCGCCACCAGCTTCAGGCCGGGGTTGTCGGCTGCGATCGCCTTGAACTCGTCCATGAAGCCCTTGTCGCGGTCGTCGCCCGCCGTGGTGCCGATCAGGCCGACGAGATCGACCACGTTGCCCTGGATCTTGCCGTAACGTTTCTTGAGCTGCTCGGCGATGTAGCGCGCGCCCTCGCGCCCCATCGCGACGTTGTCGGTCTCGAGGAAGTTGGTCTGGCAGTCGCCGCAGGCGGCGCCGCGGTCCAGGGTGAAGACCGGGATTTTCTTCCTGTCGGCCTGCTGGACCACCGGGACGATGGCATTGGCGTTGATGGGGTTGAGGATCAGGGCGTCGACGCCCTGGTTGATCAGGTCGACCGCCATGCTGGCCTGGGTGTTGGCGTCGCCGTTCGCGTTGGTGTTGAGCAGCGTCATGGTGGGGAACCGCTTGGCCGCGTCGACCACGCCCTTCGTCATGCCCTGGAAGAACGGATTGGCCAGGGTCGAGACGTTGTAGCCGATCCTGATCGGCTTGCCGGGGGCGGCTCGCGCCAGGCCCGGAAGCGCCGCCGTCAGAGCCAGGCCGACGCCGCCGCTGATGACTCCACGCCTGTCCATCGTTTCCCCCCGATCCACGGCCGAACTTGTTACGGCGTCCGTTTTTTGCCGTCAGCCATGTGCCTGGAGTCGATGCCCTGTCAAGTGGCAGGTCAGCTTCAAACCGGCCCCTGGCTGTCAGGCATGAAGCAAGGCTGGGCTCTGCCCAGACCCGCCAGGGGCGAGCCGCCCCTGGACC
>CAXSFF010000669.1:0-3103 GCA_964236035.1 uncultured Acetobacteraceae bacterium | reverse complement strand
AACGCTGCGATTCGCGCGGACAACCAAGGCGGCCTCGCCTACTACGAAAAAATGGACTTCCGAAACTATCAAATTGCCAAAGGCGTGCCTCTTCGAGATAGGACGCCAGTGGATCGCGTCTTTAAGCGCTATCTCCTGCGAAGTTCTTTAAATTGCGCCAAATTGACCGACCGTTCTCGCTATGCATCAAAACTTGATATTCCAGAACCATGATTGAACCGCGCCTCAGCGCCGTCGCCCGGTCTGGCGCAGCGACGGCGAGGTCACTGCGTCTCCATTACGGTCATAGCTTCTGGGAAATCCGGAAGTCTTAAGAAGTGCAATGGAGACAGTGTTTCGGTTATGTATGTGACAAACGATACGCTTCCAGCAGCGCGTCATCCAGGCGCCGGTCAGCGCGGTATCCGTTCATTCCCTCTGGGACCGGGACGCCGGGCAATTGCCGGGGACATACCTCTGGTTCACCGACCAGCTGCTTTACGGGTATGCGTGCCGCCCATATTGGAAGGTTGTAGTCTTCGCTTTCATCGTTCACATGAAGAGAGCGCGTTTTTCCGGACGCCTGCTCGATGTCCATCGCGATAAAGCTTGTGGAGCGTATATCGTGCCGGGTTGGAGGCCGCAGCGTTGCCGCCCGTCCAGGGACCAAGCGATCGATAAAGCCGTCAATCGCATGGCGCTTTTCATCGGGGTCTTCTACCAGACGCGCCACACCGAATGCCATTGCGGAACGATAATTGATCGAATGATGACGCGCACTTCGGGCCAGCACGATCGCGTCGAGATGAGTGACCGTGACGCACACAGGAAGGCCCGGAGCCTGAAAACGAGTCATCCGGCTGGCCACGGAGCCGTGCCAATATAATCGGTCGTCCTTGCGCCAGAATACAGTTGGCGTGCAACACGGCTGGCCCTCCACATTATAGGCGATGTGCCCAATAAGTGCCGCGTCGAGAATGGCATAGACGCTGTCCTTATCGTAGCGGGCACGATCCGGCCGGCGCGTGAGCCTGTTGCGCGAAGTCATAGGAAACGTGTCGCTATTTTCGTGCGTGTCACGGCGTTGTTGCACCGATCGCAAGGATGCACGCAATGATCCCAAATCCCTTCTGTGTTCAGGCGATGCGGACGGAGTTCGGGCGTCCCAACTCGAGCATGCGGTTGAGGACATGAACAGCAACGCCCACCTCGGTTGCTTGGCGCTCATCCGTGTGTGAGCGCAGGCCGTCACCGATCACCTGCTTGAAGCGCGACATGCCCGTCTCGGCTTTGGCGCGCTTGGTGTAGCCTGACACCTTCTGCCAGGCCATGCGGCCGCGCTCGGCGATGTGCTGGAGATGGCGGTCGCGCTGTGTTGGTGCGGTCTCGGCCGTCTCACTTGGCACAGCATTCGCGCGCGGCGGCACGATGATAGCCGCTTGCGGATGACGGACGGCGACGCTGGCGGCGACACCCTCCTGATCGTAGGCACCGTCACAGGTGAACGACGCGATGGGATCGGGGATCTGGTCGAGCAAGGGGCCGATCTGCGAGCCATCGTCCACATCCTTGGTGGTCAGCAGGGAGGCGACGATCTGTCCGGTGCCGGCGTCCATGCCGAGGTGCAGCTTACGCCAGGACCGACGCACCTTGGTGCCGTGTTCTCATGCAGCCATTCGCCCGCCCCACACAGCTTGAGGCCCGTGCTGTCCACCAACAGGTGCAGGGGTTCGCCACTGGCGCTGGAGCGGGGCCGCGGCACCTCCAACGTCTCCGCCCGGCGGCTCAAGGTCGAGTGGTCCGGCACGGCGAGATCAAGCCCGAGCAGGCGTATGACGGAGCCGATCAGGCCCTCCGTTTGGCGCAAAGCCAGCCGGAACACCGCACGCAAGGTCAGGGCGGCCAGTATGGCCAAAGGCGAGTAGGTACGCTGTCCACCCCGCCTCGTGCGCGGCTCGGCCTGCCATGCCGCGATCGCCTCGTCGGTCACCCAGACCGTTAAGCTGCCGCGCTGGCGCAAGCTCGCGTCGTAGTCGCGCCAGTTCGTGACCTTGAACCTCTGCTTGGGGATGTGGCGGCGGCGGTCGGCGTTGGCTTTGAACGGCACAGGGCATCTCGGGTCAGAGGGCGGTCTGCCCTCCTACGCCGGTCGGCTCACGCTGCCAATCGCAGGATCGGTGCAACAACGCCGCAGCAACGGGTGTTCGGCGATGCCGGGCGTCCCGGCGGCAGCTTGCTCAATGCACTTCTGCAGATCGACCAAGGTGGCGTCCACCCCGACTGAGCGCGGCCAGAAAAAGCTGGAGAGGGCTTGGCCGACACTCGGTGGGAGCATGCAAACCCGTGGGGTTTATTACGCGGCCGCTGCGGTTGTCCCTTCGTCATTGATGGGGCGGAAACCGCGATAACGCCTGCGGAAGGCGGCTTCGAGCGTGCCGTCCAGCACGGCGGTGCGAACGTCGAGGAAGGGCTGCACCGTCATCCTGTTCCAGCGCATCTGTTGCTTCTTGTTCATGCGTTTGGCCACGATCTCGTTGACCGCACTCTCCACGAACGCGGTTGAGATCGGCTCGCCTTGCCGGCGCCGGGCAGCATACTGGACCAGCGCGTCCTGGTTGCGCTCGAGGTAGCCGAGCAAATCGCTGATGTGCTGCTGGAGACGTTCGATCCCGGCCACGTCACGCAGATGCTTGTGCTGCGTCCAGCGGTTACGTCAGGGCTCGCGCCAAGCGGAAGATCTGGGTATAGCGCCGCTTTCATTCACAGGATGAACGAGGGTGCGCTGCATCGAGTGCGGGTCAGAGGCGGTGACGGAACGGCTTGAGCGCACCGCGCAAGGCTACCGGCGCTTACGCTGCCGCACCTGCGGCAAGCAGTTCAACGAGCGCTCCGGCAGTCTGCTGAACCGGACCCAGTATCCCTCCGACGTCATCGCCCTCGTGGTGCTCTGGCGGCTGCGCTACAAGCTGAGCCTGCGTGATCTACCGGAGATGTTCGCGATCCGCGGCATCGTGTTCAGCCATGAGGCGGTGCGGGAATGGGAGGCCAAACTCACGCCGGCGCTGGCCGAGGATCTGCGACGACGCCGACGGGGCAAGGCGGGCTGCAGTTGGTACGGCGGTGA
>CAXSFF010000668.1:0-3103 GCA_964236035.1 uncultured Acetobacteraceae bacterium | reverse complement strand
GCCGTCATCGTGAGCCGTGTTGCCTTGGGTCGCCACGTCGCCAAGCGGCTCCTCGCGATGACGAGGAGTTTATTCTATTAGGTTTGTGTAGTCCGTCAGGGCCGCCCGCTCGGTGCGGAAACCGTTTTCCGGCGCTGCCTCGTCGGGCCAACCGACTGCCAGGCCGCAGACGACATGCCGGTCCGGCGGCAGCCCCAGCGCCGCGCGCACCAATCCGGGATGCGAGGCGAGCGTGCCGATGGCGCAGGTGCCAAGCCCTTCCGCCGCCGCCGCCAGCATTAGCCCGTACAGCGCCATGCCAAGGTCCATGTAGCAGCCGCTGCCCAGCCCGGCGTCGATCGTGACCACCAGCGCCACGGAGGCGCCGAAGAACGTGAAGTTGCGCTCGAAATGCGCCGCCCGCCCGGCGCGGTCGTCGCGGGCGATACCAAGCGCCGCATACAGGCCCTTCGCCGCCAGCACCTGCCGCCGCTTCAGCGCCGGCGGCATCGGGTCGGGGAAGTAGCTGTAGTCCTCCGCCTCCGTGCGGCCCTCGCGATGCGCCGCCAGCAATACCGCCGACAGCCGCGTGCGCGCATCGCCGGCGACCTGCACGAACCCGCCGGGCTGCAGGTTGCCGCCGCTCGGCGCGCACCGGGCCATGCGGAGCAGCCGTTGCAGCGTCTCAGGCGGGACCGGCCGGTCCGTGTAGCGCCGCACCGATCGCCGGCGCTCGGCAAGGTCCGCAAATGTCTCCGGAGCAATCAACGGCCGCTTCCATCAGGGGCGGGCAGGGCCTCCCAGGACAGGATGCTGAACAGCCGCCCCTTGCTGTCGGGCCGCAGCGAGACGATGGCGCGGCGGATGAAGCGGCCACCATCCAATGCCTGCGCGTCGGCGGTGACGTTGACCACGCTGGGCCGCTCCACGCCGGACGGCAGGTCGCCGGCGCCGAGGCTGCGCAGCGCGGCCAGCACCACGGGGTCGGCGCGCGCGACCTCCAGCGGACCGTCGGGATACACCGACAGATGCGGGGCGATGCGGGCCAGCAGGTCGGGGGTCATGCCGATCACCAGGCCCAGCTCGCCGACGCTGCGGAACGGCTGCCCGGTGGGGGCGGCGGCCATCCCGGTGCTGCGGTAGCGTTGCACCTGCGCGTCGTGCGTGCCGACCTGGTGCCAGTCGACGATCGACTGCGCCAGGGTGGCGGCGCGCGGCGGGTCGGCCCCAGCGGCGGCCAGCAGCGCCGCGAGAAGCTCGACCGGCGCGTAGTTCGGGTTGACCTTGCCGCCCTCGTCCAGCACCCGGATGGTCACGCGGTAGCCGCCGATGCGCTGCTCCCGCGGCTGCCCGTCCGCCGGCCAGGCGCGGCCCGGGCTGTCGCCGGCATGGAACACGGCCGCCGCGACGCCGCCATCTGCTGCCGCTTCGGCCGCCGCCGCACGGCGCAGGTTGCCGGCGAGCTGGAGGTCGCTGCGTCCGGCCGCCGTCAGCCCCGTGGCGAGCAGCGACAGCAGCACCACCGACCACAGCACGATCAGCAGCGCGAAACCGCGTGGGTTCATGGTGTCAGGAACAGCCGCACCAGCCAGGCGCCGACCGCCAGGCAGGTCCCGAACGGGACCATCGCATCCGCCTGCAAGGTGCCGCGCAGGCCGGCGACCGCGAACCCCGTCAGCGCGGCGGCGAGCACGGTCGGCCCCAGCCCCGCGACCCCGACCCACGCACCCGCCGCCGCGAGCATCTTGGCGTCGCCGCCGCCAAGGCCGTCGCGCCCCCGCAGCGCGCGGTAGACCAACGCCAGCAGCCGCAACGCCGCGTAGCCGAGCGCCGCCGCCACGGCGTGGTCGGTGGCGGCATCGGGGTCGAGCCATGCGGTCGCGCCCAGCCCGGCCAGCACCAGCGGCAGCGTCAGCACATCGGGCAGGCGGTAGTGCGTCCAGTCGATCCAGGCGAGCGCCAGCAGTGTCCAACCGAAGGCGCAATCGGCCCACAGCGTCGCCGGGTCTGGCTCCATCCAGGCGGCGGAGACGGCGACGGCGAGCGCCGCCAGCTCGATCCACAGGTGCGCCGGCGCGATCCGGCCGCCGCAGTGACGGCACCGCCCGCGCTGCCACAGGAAGCTCGCCACGGGCACCAACTCGATCGGCGACAGCGTGTGCCCGCACAGCTCGCACGCCGAGCGCGCCAGGCCGACCGGCCGCCCCTCCGGCAGGCGGCGCGCCAGCACGCCGAGGAAGCTGCCCACGAACGGCGCGGCGGCGAGGGGGAGTACGCTGGGGATCAGCACGGCAGGCCATTGGCATCCAACCTCCGATAGCACAAGTTACCTGGGGCATGGACCAGAACCTCACCCTCGGCGCCGCTGTCATTGCGCCGGACATGACCGCCGCCGCCGTGGTGGCGCTGCTGGAGGCGCGCGGCCACTGCGACGCCCGCACCATCGAGCGCGCCCGCCGGGTCGCGGCGGAGAACGGCCAGCGGCTGGACCGGGTGCTGCTGCAGCTCGGCCTGGTCAACGAGCGCGACCTGGCCGCCGCGTTCGCCGCGCTGTTGGGCCTGCCGCTCGCCGGGCCGGAGCGCTACCCGGCGGAACCCGTGCTGCCGGAGCTGCTGGCCCCGCGCTTCCTGCGCCATGCCCGCGCGGTGCCCGTGCTGCGCGACGAGGCCGGGCTGGTGCTGGCGATGGCCGACCCGCTGGACCGCTTCACGCCCGCCGCCGCCGCCGCCGCCGCCGGGTGCGCGATCCGGGTGGAGGTCGCCGTGCCGATCGAGATCGAGGCGGCGTTCGACCGCCTGTACCCGGACCAGGAAGCGCCCGCCGCGCACGATCTGCCGGAGGGCGGCGAGGGGTTGGAAGAGGACGCCGAGCGGCTGAAGGACCTGGCCAGCGAGGCGCCGGTGATCCGCCTCGTCAACCAGATCATCCAGCGCGCGGTCGAGACACAGGCGTCCGACATCCACATCGAGCCGTTCGAGGACCGCCTGCGCGTGCGCTACCGCTACGACGGCGTGCTGCACGAGGCCGAGAGCCCGCCGGTGCGGCTGACCCCCGCCATCATCTCGCGCATCAAGATCATGTCGCGCCTCGACATCGCCGAGCGGCGGCTGCCGCAGGACGGCC
>CAXSFF010000667.1:0-3107 GCA_964236035.1 uncultured Acetobacteraceae bacterium | reverse complement strand
GCGCCGCCGCGACCCGGCGCAGATCCGCGGCGCGGGCGGCGTCGATCAGCACGACCTCGTCCAGCGCCCCGGCCGCGTCCAGCCGGCGGAGCGAGGCCATCAGCGCCTCCTCTTCCTCGCCCGCAGCGGGCGGGGGTGGCGCGGCGGGGGCGGGCGGCCCCGCCGCGATCCGCCGCCGCAGCTCCGCGATGGCGGCCGGGTCGAGGTCCGTGCGCTGCATCAGCACGTCGAGCAGCTGCGCCGCGACGAAGCCCGACAGCGCCTCCATGGCGCGGAGGGTCAGCAGCGGGCGCCGCACCAGCGGGCCGTGCCAGTCGGGATGGGGCGCGGCCTGCTCGATCAGCGCGTCGAGCGTCGCCTCCTGGATGGCGGCGGAGCGGTTGGACAGCAGCGCGCGGATCGCCATGCTGTCGCCCTGGGCGGCGACCGCGTCCGCGACGGCGGTGCCGAGGCCGGGCCGGCTCGCCACCGACGAGGCGATGGCAGGGTGCGGCGGCGCCGCCAGCAGGGCCAGCAGATCCTCGTCCGTCAGCAGCGGCGACAGGCGCACGATGGGGTCGCAGACCGAGAGCGCCGTGTCGTGCGCAAGCTGCAGGATCAGCTCGCGCGGCGCGTCCGGCATCGACTGCACGCAGCCGGCGATCACCGCCCGCACGCGCACGGCGGCGTCGGCGGCAAGCGCCGCAAGCGTCGCGCGCATCTGCCCGCAGGCCTGCGCATGCCCCGCGTCCGAGAGCGACGGCGCGAGCTGGGCGAGCTTGCGGGCCAGCAGCGTCCGCACCCGCTCGTCGGCGTCCTGGCTGATGGCCTGGTCGATGTCGGGCGGGCAGGCGGGGTTCATCGCGACCGCGGCGCGCACGGTCACGGCCGGGTCGCACGCAAGGCCGGCCAGCACGTGCGCCGGGGTGCGGGCGCTGCTGCCGAGCCTCACCCGGTCCGCCTCCGTGCCGTGCCCGCTCGCTTGAAGAAGCGCCTCGACCGTCGCGCCGCTCATGGCATCGCCCCGGCGTGGGACACGCGCCAATGCCCGGGGCCGGCCCGCTTCGCGTCGTGCAGCGCCTGGTCGGCGCGCTGCATCAGGCTGTCCAGCGTTTCCCCGTCGCCGGCCCGGCGGCTGGCGATGCCGATCGACATGGTCATTCCCGGTTCCCCCTCCGCCAGATGCGCCACGGCGCGCGGGTAGCCGGTGCGCAGCCCTTCCGCCCGCTCGGCGGCGGTCAGCTCGTCCGAGCCGTCCAGCCACACCGCGAACTCGTCGCCGCCCAGCCGGGCGATCAGGTCCGCGGGACGGAAGGTGCGGCGCAGCAGCCCCGCCGCCAGCGCCAGCGCCGCGTCCCCGGCCCCGTGCCCCGACCGGTCGTTCAGCGCGCCCAGCCGGTCCAGGTCGATGAACAGCATGGTGCCCGGCAGCTCCTCCCGCTCCAACCGGTCGATGCGCCGGCCCGCCTCCTCCAGGAACGCCCGGCGGTTCAGCAGGGCCGTCAGCGGGTCGGTCCGCGCCTGCAGCGCCAGCTCGCGCTGGATGCCCTCATGCTCCAGCGCCATGCGGATCAGCCCGGCGACCGAGGCCGCCAGCGTGCGGTCGTCGGCGTCCCAGGCAGGGCCGCCGGCGTTGCGCCAGACCACCAGCCCCGCCCGGTCGCCGAACCGGGTGCAGGCGGGGCAGGCCAGCACCGCGCAGCCCTGCGGCGTCCGCTCCGCCGCCACCGGGCCGTCCCTGTCCTCCAGCAGCGCCAGCGCGTCGGCCAGCACCGGCAGCGGGTCGTCGCCCACCTGGTGCAGCACGGGCCAGGGCAGCGCCGGCGGCCCGTCCAGCGGCGCGTCGGCCAGGTCCAGCAGGGCGGCACCCCGCGCGCCTGCGGCACGCTGGATCGCAAGCAGGCCCGCCTCGATCATGCGCGGCGCCGTCAGCTCCTGGCGCATCTGGTCCATGGTGTGGTCCAGCACGTCGGCGCGGCGCAGCGCCGCCGCCGTGGCCAGGTCGCGCCGCTCCTGCGCGGTCACGTCCACGGCGACGCCGCGGGTGCCGATCCGCTCCCCCGCCTCGTTCAGCATCGGGTGCGAGGACACCGCCATGCACACGGTCCCCCCGGCCGCGTCGCGCAGCCAGACCCGGCGGCCCCGCGCGGGCGTCGCGAAGCGGAACCGGTCCGGCGCCGCCCCGTCCTCCGGCTCGATCAGCAGGGCGTCGGCCGCGCCGCCGTGCAGCGCCGCCGCCGGCCAGCCCAGCACGCGGTCCGGCGCGATGAACGTGACCCGGCCGTCCCCGTCGGTCTCGAACAGCAGGTCGGCGGCGAGCAGGCCGAAATCCCGCCAGCGTTCCCGGCTGCCGAGCAGGCTGGCCCCCAGCGGTCCCATCCGCGGCGGCGCCTCGGCCGTCGTCATCGTCACCATGGTTCCCATGCCCCGCCCCGTGTTCCCGGCCTGCCGAAGAGTTCGTTATTTTAACGTATCATGTTTTGCGGTGCCAAGCGAAGCGGGCTGATGAATTGACACCGGCGGGCTGCCTGCGCATGGTCCGCGCGTGCCAACCGGGAGCCGTGCCGCATGTCCCTGACCGCCCTACGCCCGGAAATCGAACAGCTCTGGGAGCAAAGGGAGCGCCTGTCGGCGCAGACCGCCGGCCCGGCGCGGCAGGCGGTGGAGGACGTGCTGGCCGCGCTCGACACGGGCGCGCTGCGCGTCGCCGAGCCGGGCGCTGGGGGCTGGGTGGTGCACGAGTGGCTGAAGAAGGCGGTGCTGCTGTCGTTCCGGCTGAACGATTCCGTGCCGATGCTGGGCACCGGCGCGCCGGCCTTCGACAAGGTGCGGCTCAAGACCGAGGGCTGGGGGGAGAACCAGTTCGGCGCCGCGGGCTTCCGCGCCGTGCCGGGCGCCATCGTCCGCCACAGCGCCTATGTCGCCCCGGGCGTCGTGCTGATGCCGAGCTTCGTCAACGTCGGCGCCTATGTGGACCGCGGCACCATGATCGACACCTGGGTCACGGTGGGAAGCTGCGCGCAGGTCGGGCGGAACTGCCACCTGAGCGGCGGCGTCGGCCTCGGCGGCGTCTTGGAGCCGTTGCAGGCCAACCCCACAATCATCGAGGACGATTGCTTCATCGGCGC
>CAXSFF010000666.1:0-3115 GCA_964236035.1 uncultured Acetobacteraceae bacterium | reverse complement strand
CCCCCTGGCGGGTCTGGGCAGAGCCCAGCCTTGCTTTCTGCCAGGTCAAGGCAAAAAGCCGTTGGCATGACACGGCCCTGCCCGGCCGACACGACCTTTTAGGAGAGGACACACGTGGCAACGAATCTGTCGAGAGCCCTGATCGGCAAGCACCTGATGGACGGCGACATGAAGCCGGGGAGCGAGATCGGCCTGCGCGCCGACCAGGCGCTGCTGGAGGACGTGCTCGGCACGCTCGTGATGCTGGAGCTAGAGGCGATGGAGGCCGACCAGGCGAAGATCACGGCCGTGCAGTACATCGACCACAACCTGCTGGAGACGAACAGCCTGAACGCAGAGGAGCACCTGTTCCTGCGCTCCGCCTGCCAGCGGTTCGGGATCTGGTACAGCCGCCCCGGCACGGGCATCAGCCATCCCACCCACATGCAGCGCTTCGGCAGGCCCGGCGCCTGCCTCGTCGGCTGCGACAGCCACACGCCGGCGGCCGGCAGCATGGGGATGCTCGCCTTCGGCGCCGGCGGCATCGACGTGGCGCTCGCCATCATGGGCCGCGCGTTCCACCTGCGGATGCCGGAGATCTGGGGGGTGCGCCTGACGGGCACGCTGCCGGACTGGGTCAGCGCCAAGGACGTGATCCTGGAGATGCTGCGCCGCCACGGCGTGGAGGGCGGGTCGGGCCGCATCATCGAGTACTACGGCCCCGGCCTGGACTGCCTGTCGGCGATGGACCGCCACGTCATCGCCAACGTCGGCGCCGAGCTCGGCGCCAGCTCGACGGTGTTCCCCTCCGACGAACGCACGCGCGAGTTCCTGGTCAACGTCGGGCGCGAGGACGAGTGGGTGCCGCTCGCGGCGGAGGAAGGCGCGTCCTACGACCACCACGACGAGATCGACCTGTCGTCGCTGGAGCCGATGATCGCGACGCCGTCGAGCCCCGGCAACGTGGTGCGCGTGCGCGACGTGCCCAAGCGCGACAGCTTCCAGTCCTACATCGGCTCGTCGGCCAACCCCGGCTACCGCGACTTCGCGGTGGCGGCGGAGATGGTGGCGGGCAGGACGGTGCATGACCGCGTCTCGTTCGACATCAACCCGAGCACGCGCCAGGTGCTGGAGCAGCTCGCAGCCGACGGCCGGCTGGGCAAGCTGGTCGCGGCCGGCGCGCGCGTGCACCAGCCTGGGTGCAACGGCTGCATCGGCATGGGGCAGGCGCCGGCGAAGGGCCGCCCGTCGCTGCGCACCGTGCCGCGCAACTTCCCCGGCCGCTCCGGCACGAAGGAGGACAGCGTCTACCTGTGCAGCCCGGAGACGGCGGCGGCCTCGGCGCTGACCGGCATGATCACCGACCCGCGCGACCTCGGCATGGCCTACCCCGCGATCAGGGAGCCGAAAGGCCCGGACGCGAAGAGCCTCGGCCTCGTGCCGCCGATCGGCGCGGAGGAGGCCCGCGGCACGCGGCTGGAGAAGACGCCCAACATCGTCAGCCTGCCGGAGCTGGGCAAGCCGGGCGATGACCTCGCCGTGTCGGTGCTGCTCAAGGTGGACGACGACATCTCGACCGACGACATCCTGCCGGCCGGCAGCCAGGTCATGCCGTTCTGGACCGACATCGCGCACTCCGCCGAGTTCGCCTTCCGCGACGTGGACAAGGACTACCACCAACACGCCAAGGACTCGCAGGAGAAGGGCGAGCTGCACGCCATCGTCGCCGGCCGGAACTACGGCCAGGGGTCGAGCCGGGAGAACGCGGCGCTCGTCCCGCGCCATCTCGGCCTCAGCCTGGTGGTGGCCAAGAGCTTCTCGCGCATCCACTGGCAGAACCTCGCGAACTTCGGCGTGCTGCCGCTGACCTTCGCCGACCCGGCCGACTACGACCGCCTCAAGCCCGGCGACAAGCTCAGGATCGAGAAGTTCGCCGACGCGCTCGGCTCGGGCGCCGAGATCGAGGCCAGCGTCGAGCCGGGGGGCGCCAAGCTCAAGCTCAGGCACGAGCTGTCCGAGCGCCAGATCGGCCTCATCCGCGCCGGCAGCGTCATCAACGCCGAGCGCGAGGCCAGGCACTAGCCCCGCCCGCCGGGCTGTCCCCGCGTTGACCGGCCCGCTTTCCCCGACCTGCTTTCATCGAACACACGGAGATTTCGCCATGTCAGACCTTCTCACGCGCCCGAAGACCCGCCACGGCAAGCTGCGCGAGCTGCTTCAAACGGCGACGCCCGTGTATGCGGCCGGCGCGCATGACGCGCTGTCGGCCCGCCTCGTGGAGCAGGCCGGCTTCGACGTCGTGTACATGGGCGGGTTCGCGACCACGGCGTCGATGCTCGGCCGCCCGGACGTGGCGCTGCTCAACGCGGGCCAGATGATCGACAACGCGAGCCGGATCGTCGACACGACCACCATCCCCGTGGTCGCCGACGCCGACACCGGGTACGGCAACGCGCTCAACGTCGTCACCACGGTGCGCGCCTACGAGCGGGCCGGGGTGTCGGCCATCCACCTGGAGGACCAGCTCGCGCCGAAGCGCTGCGGCCACATGCAGGGCAAGCAGGTCATCTCCGCCGACGAGGCGGTCGGCAAGATCAAGGCCGCCGTGGACGCGCGCGTCGACCCGGACTTCGTGCTCATCGCCCGCACCGACGCGCTGGCCAACGAGGGCGTGCAGTCCGCCATCGACCGCGCGCTGCGCTACTCGGAGGCCGGCGCCGACGTGCTGTGGGTCGAGGCGCCGACGTCGGAGGACGAGCTGGCGGAGGTCGTGCGCCAGCTCAAGGGCAAGAAGGTGCTGCTGAACTGGCTGGAGGGCGGGCGCACCCCGATGATCGACGCCGCGAAGATCAGGGCGATGCAGTTCGCCATGGTGCTCTACCCGATCGGCTCCGTCCTCGCCGTGGAGGCCGCGTTGCGCGAGCACTACGCCGCCGTGCGGCGGGACGGGACGCCGCTCGGCCGCATGGACAAGCTGCCGAGCTTCGAGGACTTCACGCAGTCGGTCGGCCTCAAGGAGATCGTCGCCTTCGAGAAGAAATACGCTCCGGAAGCGCAGTCGTGATGCCGGCGGCCCCCGGAAGCGAGCAAGGTTGAGGCTCTGCCTCAAACTCCGCCAGGGGGAGGCCCCCTGGAC
>CAXSFF010000665.1:0-3117 GCA_964236035.1 uncultured Acetobacteraceae bacterium | reverse complement strand
GCCTGCCACCGCGGCGCGCGCCTGGATCTGGCGCAGGCCGGCATCACGGTCGCCCTCCGGCAGCCGCGCGATCAGGCTTGCCGCCTCCGGCAGGTCCTGCGCCTCGTTGGCGTAGTAGATGCCGGCCCGCAGTTGCTGCACGGTCGCGCGGCGGTTGGCGGTCACGGCGGCCATCACCGCCTGGCCGTCGGCCGCATGCCCCTGGCTCAGCAGCAAGCGCGCCAGCTCGAGGCGGAGCCACGGGTCGGCTGGCTCGGCCGCCACGGCATCGTGCAGCAACGCCGTGCGCTGGCCGGGGTCGGTGGCGTTGTCCGCCTGCGCGCGGTACGCCTCGCCCCGCAGGCGGGCGATGTCGGCGCTGCCCGCCTGTGACCCCGCTTGCGCGAACAGCGCCTCCGCCTCGGCGAGGTGGCCGGCCTGCACCATCAGCCGCCCCAGCCCGGCCAGCGCCTGCGGGTTGCGCGGCTGCAGCGCCAGCGCCTGCCGGTAGCTGCGCGCGGCGTCGTCCGCCCGGCCCGCGGAAGCCTGAATCGAACCCAGTTGCACGTAGTTGCCGGCATTGGGCCGGCTGCCCATCAGGCGGCGCAGCGATGTCTCCGCGGCCACGTAGTCGCCGCGCTGGGTCAGCGCCGCCACCTGCCGGTATTGCTGCCGGATGCGCTCCCCGCCATCGCCGCTGTTCACGCGCCCGGGCGCGGCCCCTGGCGCCGGGGCCAGCATGCTGCCGAACTCGTCCTTGCGGCCCGGGTCGATGTCGATCACGTGATGGATCAGGGCACGGCCGTCCGCCTCCCGGTGCTGCTTGAAGCGCACCAGGGCCAGTCCCACCAGCGAGTTCTCGTCATCGGGATCAGTCGCCAGCGCCCGGATGAACCGCGCCTCCGCCTCCCCCGTGTTGCCCGCCTGCATCGCATTGAAGCCCGCGGCCCGGGCCGCGTTCGGGTCGTTCTTCGCTGCGGTCCCACGGCTGGCGATTTCGGCGTCGCCGGGGTGCCGGGCCAGGTAGGCGTCGAAGCGCGGCACGCTGTCGGGGCCGCTCGGCAGCCAGAACAGCGCCCGCCGGTAGCTGACGTCGGCCTGCTGGGCGATCGCCGGGTAGGCCGTCAGCGCATCGAGCCGGGTCAATCCCTGGCCGCGGGTGCCGTCGCGGTAGGTCAGCAGCTCGGCATAGGCGAGCTGGGCGCGCAGGTCGTCCGGGTTGGCCCTGATGATCGCCGCCAGCCCGGCGCACGCCGGAGCCCAGCCGGTATCGGCGCCCGCCAGCATCTGGTAGTACTCGGTCGCCAGCGCCGGTGGCGGCACATCGCCGTGGAACGCATGGCGGAACGTCGCGATCGCCTCGTTCGGCCGGTCCCGCGCCAGCCGCCGCGCCTCCTCGACCACGGCCATGTCGGGCGGACCCGCCAGCACCGCCTGCTCGATGACCGGGACGCGAGGGTCGTCAGGCCGCGCCAGCTTGAGCTGCCGCAGCGACTTCTGCGCCAGGTCCATGTCGCCGGCGTCGAGCGCGCCCTGCGCCTCCATCGCCAAGGCGTCGGAGTTCCGCGGGTCGAGCGCCAGTGCCCGGGCCAGCACCTCCTCGACCTTCTGCGGCTGGTACTGCTCGCGCCAGAACGTCGCCTGGTCGAGCAGCACGCGGACGGCATCCTCCGACCCTGGCTGCGCGGCCTCGGAGGTCGACCCGGGCTGGGCCGGCATCGTGCCGGAGGGCTGAGCGGCCACGGGTGCGGCCACCGCCGACGCCAGCAGCAGTGCGCGCGGCACCGACATGCGCGACGGCAACGGCCTAGTCTCGCCGCGGCGGCAGGCGCCGCATGGACCGCGCGGCGGCGCGGCGGCGCAGAGTGTAGAAGTAGAACACCGCCACCAGCGCCGAACCGGCCACCATGACGGCGACGATGCCGAGCGGCTGGTCGCGCAGCAGCCACCCCGGGTACAGCCAGAACGGCAGCGTGCCCGTGGTGTATTCAGGGCCCACGCGGTACGACGTGAAGCCGCCGCCGCTGAGCAGCGCCAGGTCCCCCTGAACCAGTGGCGCCTGGTCGGGATCGCGCAGGGTCGTCACCAGGTCGTCGATCGCCTGCGCCGTGCCGCCCATCACCGCCAGCACCGTGCGCCGGCTGTCGAGCGGGCTCTGGCCGCTGACCAGCGCCGCCGAGCTTGGTCCAGGCGTCGCCACCAGCACGGCGGCGGCGCTGTCGCGGTCCTTGCGCTGCGGATCGCCAAACAGCCGGCGCACGCTGTCAAGGCCGGAGCCCAGCTCGATCGACAGGCGGCCGTTGTCCAGCCGGTAGGGCGTGCCGTTCAGCAGGCTGGCCGCCGGCCCCAGCCGCGACAGGGTCCCCATCAGCAGCAGGTCGCGGCCTGCCACGTTGGCGACCTGGTCCGGGCGCACCACCGCCAGGCGGATCACCGGGTAGGCGGTGAGCGACCCCATGCGCCCCATCAGGTCGAGGAAGCCGCCGACCTCGGCCGGCAGCGGGCGGTCGGGCAGCACCACGGCCGTTTCCGACAGGTCCGCCAGCCGGGTGAACGGGAAGCCGGAGCTGACGAAATAGGCGAGGTTCGGCATCTCGGCGAAGTGGTAGGCCCGGCTGATGTCGATCGTGCTGTCCGGGTCGACCGCCATGCGCACGTCCTGCGGCACGGCCACGCAGTCGCCGCGGTGCAGCGGTCGGGTGTCGAAGAAGAATTGCAGGTCGTTGCGGCCGAACACCTGGTATGCCGGCACGTCCACGCGATGGGCCGCCTGGCTGACGCCGGCATCGAACAGGCGGGACAGCCAGGAGCTGTTGCGCGACGCCTCCATCCCCAGCGGCAGGCTGGCCAGATAGAGGTCGTTGATGCCGACATCCAGACGCGACACCGCAAGGTCCTCGATCGGGCCGGGCGGGGCGCGGTAGCGGACATCCATCGGGAACGGGCGGCTGCGCCAGGTATAGAGGTCGGGCGCGGTGCGGAACGGCACCCGCATGGTGCCGGGCACGTAGCCGGTGCCCTCGAGGTCGGCGGCGTCGACCAACTCGCCGAACTTCACCGGCCGGTTGGCCGGCAGCCAGCCAGGCGCGTCGTACGGCACGCGCGGCGGCGCGTTGAAGGCCGCCGCGATGGCGCCGG
>CAXSFF010000664.1:0-3125 GCA_964236035.1 uncultured Acetobacteraceae bacterium | reverse complement strand
GGCTCCCCGGAAGCATTGCGCGCCAGGTATCGGCTCGCGCCTGAGACCGAACTGATTCTGACCGGCATCGGCGAGGATGAGCCGATCGAGCGCTGGTGGGGCATCGAAACCGCAAGGCGCATCGCGGTGATCCGGGCGATGCGGGCCGCCGGCGTCGCCATGGTGACGACGCCCAACTTCAGCCTCACCGTCAATGCGCCGCGCTGGGACGATATGCATGCCATCAAGCGCATTGCTCTCGTCCATGCAGAGTTTCTTGGGGAAGGGATGCCGGCAGCGCTCCACGTCAATGGCCGCACCGACGCCGACTTCGCGCGCTGGACTGAGTTTGTCGTGGCGCGCGCAGAGATCACCCACATCGCCTACGAATTCACCACGGGGACTGGCTGGGCGCAGCGCCGCCAACAGCACGCTGCATGGTTGTGCGCTCTTGCAGCGAGTGTCGGCCGGCCACTGCATCTCGTCATTCGCGGGGGTACGGATCTGCTGCAGCAGTTCGCCCAAGCCTTCGCGCGCGTCACGATGTTAGAGACGGACTCCTTCATGTGGACCGTCAATCGGCAGGAAGCCGTGCTGGAGGATAACGCAACCATCAGTCGGCGGTCGGCCCCGACCGAGAAGGGCGCACCGCTCGATGCGCTGCTGACGACCAATATGCTGGCGAACCGGGCCGCGATAGAACACCGGCTTGTCGCAGGGCTCGTCCGCGGGTCTGCCGTTACGACATGACCTTGGGGCAGCCGGCGCCTTTTACCTTCGCCGCCCTCGACGATCTCGCCTTCGCAGCGGGGCGGGACTGTCTGCCGCAACTCCTAGCTGGCGCCTATCGGTTCGACTGCCTCGGACCCGTCCTCGAACTGGCCCGTCTCTCGACGACCGGGCTGTTGCCGCCGCCGACGCAGGCGGCCTGGCTCGCGCTGGAAGATGCCGTCGGCATCGCTGACGGGCTGCGGCGCGGAAGCCGGACGTGGACCTGCCGCAAGCAGCATCTCGGCTATCTGCGGATGCAAGCCGACAAGCCACAGGACGAGACGGAAGGCAATACGTTCATGCTTGAAGCGCGGCTGGCGGCCGGCGCGGCTGGCTTCTCCTCCAAGCTGGCCGCAGCGCTAGCCGGCGCTTTCGAGGAAATTATTGACAACGTCTATGAACATTCGACCAGATCGGCGACGGGGATTGCCGCCTACCGGGCAACGCCGTGCCGTTTCGAGTTCGTCGTCAGCGACGGCGGGGTCGGAGTGCTGGAGAGCCTGCGTACCTGCGCCGATTACGCTCATCTTGCCGACCACGGCGAGGCGCTCCAGCTGGCGCTAAGGGACGGCGTAACCCGCTACGGCAAGGGCACCTCGCATGGCAAGGGTTTTCGCCCGATCTTCATAGGGCTCTCCAATCTCAATGGATCGCTTCGCTTTCGTTCCGGCGACCAGGCCCTGACCATCGACGGTACCCTTGCCGGCGACATTCCTGCAACGACCTGGGAGAAGGTGCCGAGCTCGGGACTGGTCGCTTCCGTTCAATGCGGTCTTTAAAACATCGGCCAGGAGCTGATGAGTGCTGAGCGGCAGGTTGCGGCGATCAGTCACCCACATACAGATTGGATCGAGGCTGTGATGCCGGCAGGCACCATGCCGTGTCGCTCGCGGTGCATCTGTGACAGTCACCCAGTCACCCGGGGTCGCCATAGCAGCTTCGAGTAGCCTGATGTTCGTCGTGGGCAAGCTCTCAAGCGATTCAAGAACTCGCAGGCGATCGTGCTCGCAGATTAGGATCTGGCTGGCGGTGTCGATGACCCCTCTGCTTCTACCAAGGCTAGGCTGGTTTGGGGTCGAAAGCCGACCAGCTAAGCACGTGATAAACCCGATTATCACGTGCTGATCAGTGCCAGGAAGGCGCGGTGCGGAACGGCCTCTTGGAGCGACGCGGGCGCCTGTGACAGGCTGCCGCCGATGGGAGAGACCACCATGGCGGACGAGTCGAACACAGGCGTTCTGGAACTGACGGCAAAGATCGTCTCTGCCCATATTGGCAAGCACCAGCTCGCGGCCGCTGCGCTGCCAGAGCTGATCCAGTCGGTCTACCGCTCGTTGGCGACGGCCGGCACGCCTGAACCAGCGCCGGCGCCGCTGACGCCGGCCGTGCCGATCCGCAAGTCGGTGTTCCCGGAGTATATCGTCTGCCTGGAGGACGGCAAGAAGATGAAGATGCTCAAGCGGCACCTGCAAACCAGCTTCGGCCTGACGCCTGAGCAGTATCGGCAGAAGTGGGATCTGCCGGCCGGCTACCCCATGGTGGCACCGAATTATACCAGTCACCGCTCAAGCCTGGCCAAGCAGTTCGGTCTCGGCCGCGGCCCAGCAGGTGCAGAACAGGCGAACCTGGTCGCGGAGAGTGAGGAGCCGGACCTGCCGGCTGAACCCCCAGTGATACAGGGACGGGCACGACGCGCGCGCGGGTCCAGGGGCTAAGCCCTCGGCCTACTTTCGGACGTAGTTTTCGACACAGTCCAAGCTGTTGAGAAGCTTGGAGATGCGCGACTGCCCGGAAGTCTTGAATTCTGCAACGGCGAAGCAACACAACAGCCTATGTCAAGCGACGCAATGCCAGGCCGAACTTGATCCTAACGAGAGCGCTACCTGGTGAGGAATTTCTTAGTCCCCGCTCAATGCTGAATTTGGCCTCAACTAACGAAACGGCCTTCTGATACGCATAAGCAGACAAAACAAGAACGCAATGATTGTCGGAAAACCCCTATATCGAGGTTTCCGCATAGTTCTCCATTCCGACAGGGTTTGTCGCACACAAAATCGGCTCTTTTCCTGCCCTTTAGGTTGCCGATCTTTGGATGCCGCAAATCATCTGATGCCGTTGAAAAACCCGGTTGCGGGCGCGGCACACTCGGCTTGGTCGTTGCCGTAGTCTGCTTTCGACCTATGGCGATAGTAGCTGGACGGACCTAGCCGTCCTTGCCGCGCTTCGTGGCCCTCACCCGGGGGCTGCCACTTCCTCCTGGTGGCCCATGGCGCGGGTGGTCAGCCTAGCCAGGCGCCTCAGGTTCTGCACGGCGGCCGCAAGGTGGAACTCCTCGGCCGCTCCCTGCAGCCCGCGCAGCCGCAGGCGCCTGATGC
>CAXSFF010000663.1:0-3128 GCA_964236035.1 uncultured Acetobacteraceae bacterium | reverse complement strand
GGCTTCCGCCCCCGCCCGCAACGCGCTGCGGTTCGATGGCGTCGGTTTCGGCTGGCCCGGCCGTGACCCCGTGTTCGACGGCTTGACGCTGGATGTGCCGCAAGGCGCGCACGTCGCCGTCCTGGGACCGTCCGGGTCGGGCAAGTCCACCATCGCTGCATTGCTGCTGAAGGTGGCGGCGCCGCAGGCCGGGCGCATCCTGCTGGGCGGTGCCGACATCGCGACGCTCGACAGCGCTACCGTGCGGGCGCGGTTCGGCTGGCTGGCGCAGGCCACGCACCTGTTCGACGACAGCGTCCGCAACAACCTACTGCTCGGCCGCCCCAATGCCGACGACGCTGCCTTGTGGCGCGCCCTGGACGCGGCCGAGATCGGCGACTTCGTGCGCGGGTTGCCGGATCAGCTCGACAGCTGGCTGGGCGAAGGCGGCTCGCGGGTGTCGGGCGGGCAGGGGCGGCGCATCGCCCTGGCGCGGACGCTGCTGTCGCCGGCGCCGATCCTGATCCTCGACGAGCCAGGCGCCGGCCTCGATGCCGAGACCGAGCGGGCGTTCCTGGCCACGCTCAACGGCCTCGATGCCAGCCGCACGGTGATCCTGATCGCCCATCGCCTGACGGGGGTGGAGCGGTTGGACCGGATCTGGCGCCTGTCCGCCGGGCATGCCGTCGCGGCGGCGGCCTGATCAGACATTGACGAGTGCGTTCGCCCGCGGGCACCTAGCGCCAGAAATCCAGGAGTCGTCGATGCGTCCCGCAGTTCTGCTGGCCTTGCTTGCCCTTGGCGCGTGCGCCGCGCCCGCCCCGCCGGAGCGTGTGTTCCCCGTGTTCTTCCTTACCGATTCCGTCGCCCTCGACCCGGCGGCGCTGGCCGTGATCTCCCGCGCCGCGGCGGTGTCGGCGCGCTTCCCCGGCCGCATCGTGCATGTCGTGGGCTACGCCGACGCCGACGCCGTCCCATCGGTCGCCAAGCTGTCGCGCGACCGCGCCGCCGCCGTCTCCGGCCAGTTGCAGGCGGACGGCGTCGCCGTGGCGGTGATCCAGCGCACGGCCGCCGGGATGCCGGCGAACAGCGAGCCGGGTGTCGAACGCCGCCGGGTCGAGATCGACGTCGACGTCCCATGACCCCATGCCAGACGGAATGACCTCACCGGAGTCGCCGCGCGACGTGCTGCGCCGCGTGTTCGGCTTCCCGGCGTTCCGTGGCTTGCAGGAAGCCGCCGTCGACCAGGTGGTCGGCGGCGGCGACGCCTTGGTGCTGATGCCGACCGGCGGCGGCAAGAGCGTCTGCTACCAGGTGCCGGCGCTGGTGCGGCATGGCACCGCCATCGTGGTGTCGCCGCTGATCGCGCTGATGGACGACCAGGTCGCCGCCATGCGCCAGTTGGGCGTCAACGCCGGCGCATTGCACTCCGAGATCGAGCCGGACGAGGGCAGCCGCGTCTCCCGCGCCCTCAACGACGGCACCCTGGACCTGCTGTACGTGTCGCCGGAGCGGCTGCTGATGTCCGGCACCATGGAGCGGCTGTGGCGGCAGGAGGTCGCCCTGATCGCGATCGACGAGGCGCACTGCGTCTCCGCCTGGGGCCACGAGTTCCGCCCCGAGTACCGCGGCCTGACCCGGTTGAAGCGCGACTTCCCCGGCGTACCGCGAGTGGCGCTGACGGCGACGGCAGACCCGCGCACCCGCGCCGACATCCTGACGGCGCTGGACATGGAGGACGCGGCCGTGTTCGCCGCCAGCTTCCACCGCGACAACCTGTTCATCGCCGCCTCCGCCAAGGCGGGCGAGACCCAGCAGCTGGCCAGCTTCCTGAAGCGCCGCACCGGGCAGACGGGGATCGTCTACTGCGGCAGCCGCAACAAGACCGAGCGGGTGGCGCAGAGCCTGCGCGCCGCCGGCGTCACCGCGCTGCCGTTCCACGCCGGGCTGTCGGGGATGGAGAAGCGGGTGTCGCTGACCCGGTTCCGCTCCGGCGAGCCCGTGGTGATGGTGGCGACGATCGCGTTCGGCATGGGCATCGACCGGCCCGACGTGCGCTTCGTGGTGCATCTCGACATGCCCGACAGCCCGGAATCGTACTACCAGCAGATCGGCCGCGCCGGCCGCGACGGTGAGCGCGCCGACACGCTGCTGCTGTACGGCGGCGAGGACATCGTGCGGGCGCGGCACTGGCTGGCGCAGTCCAACGCCCCGGCGCAGGAGCAGAAGGTGCGCGCTCAGCGGCTGGAGGCGATGATTCAACTGACGGCGACGCCGCACTGCCGCACCCGCTCGCTGCTGTCGTGCTTCGGCGAATCGCTGGATCAGCCCTGCGGCCATTGCGACACCTGCGCCAATCCCGTGAGGATGTTCGACGGCACGGTGGCGGCGCAGAAGGTGCTGTCCGCCATCTACCGCACGGGACAGGTGTTCGGCGCCCTGCACATCGTTGCCGTGCTGCGCGGCGAGCGCACGCCACAGGTCGAGCGCAACAACCATGACCGGCTCACCACCTGGGGCGTCGGCGCCGACCAGCCGGAGAGCTACTGGCGCGGGGTGATCCGGCAGTTGCTGGCGATCGGAGCGCTGCGCCGGGGCGACGGCGACAAGGCCTGCCTGGCGCTGGTGCCGGAGCAGGCGCGGCCGATCCTGCGCGGCGAGACCCAGGTGATGCTGCGCGACGATCCGCCGCCGGAGGAGCGCACCCGCAGCCGCGTCCGCACGGCGCGGGCGGAGACCGAGTTGTCCGCGGCGGGCGAGGCCCCGGCCGGGTTGTTCGAGGCGCTGCGGGCCTGGCGCCTGGGCGAGGCGAAGGCGCAGAGCGTGCCGCCCTACATCATCTTCAGCGACGCGGTGCTGCGCGACATCGCGGCGGTGCAGCCACGCTCGCTCGACACGCTGGCGTCGATCAAGGGCGTCGGCGCGTCGAAGCTGGAGCGGTATGGCGCGGCCGTGCTGCAGGTGGTCGGCGACTGATCGTGACCGCGCCGATCCCGTTCGACCCGCACCGCTTCCGCTCCGCCGCGCCGCACTACCTCGCCGGCCGACCCGCCTACGCGCCGGCGCTGATCGAGCGGGTGGCGCAGGTTTGCGGGTTGGACGGGACGGGGACGCTGCTGGACCTCGGCACGGGTCCCGGCGTGCTGGCC
>CAXSFF010000662.1:0-3134 GCA_964236035.1 uncultured Acetobacteraceae bacterium | reverse complement strand
CCCTTCGCCGCCGGGATCGTACAGGTCGCGCCGCTCAACCCGACGCTCGCCAACAACCTGACCGACGTCTATTTCCGTGGCTTCGACCAGAACTACCCGGACTTATGGCGCTACAACGAGTGGAAGCGCGAGTTCGACCAATACGTCGCCAACAACAACCTGCCCAACCTGTCCCTGGTCCGCCTCAGCCACGACCACATGGGCAGCTTCGGCACCGCGCTCGCCGGCGTGAACACGCCGGAAACGCAGCAGGCCGACGACGACCTGTCGGTGGGCCGCCTGATCGAAGCCGTGGCGCACAGCCCTTATGCCGGCAACACCGTTATCCTGATCACCGAGGACGACTGCCAGGACGGCCCTGACCACGTCGACTCGCACCGGACCACCGCCTATGCCGTCGGCCCTTACGTCAAGCAGGGCGCCGTGGTCAGCACCCGCTACAACCAGGTCAGCATGCTGCGGACGATCGAAGACCTGCTCGGCACGGCGCACATCAACCTGAACACGGCCTATCAGCGGCCGATGGCCGACGTGTTCGACCCGGCGTCGTCAGGTGCCTGGACCTACACTGCTGTCGCCTCCCGCATCCTGGCGACGACGACCCTCGCCTTGGCCGAAAACGGCGTCCGCTTCGCCGATGGGGAGAACATCGCACCGAAACATGACGCGGCGTATTGGAGCAAAGCCATGCGCGGGTTCGACTTCTCTGATGCCGACCGAGTTCCTGTCGACCTGTTCAACGAAGTTCTTTGGGAAGGCATGATGGATGGTAAGCCATATCCGACCCACCGCAGCGGTTTCAGGCTGGGCAGCAAGGACGTCACGAACAACTAGCCTAGTCTGATATGAAGCACCGGCATGGCACGTCGCCTGCCGGTGCTTCATAATCACTGAGGCAAGTTCAGCATGTCCGTCTCCCGTCCCTGTTGGAAGCACGTAGGCCACATCAAGCGCCTGCGCCGGATAGCCTGCGATCCGACCTGGGAAGACACCGTCAACTTGTTGGGCTAAAGTTGCGATGGCCGTGATTAGCATGGTGTGCTCGTGGTTAAGCTGTGGCAGTGACGCCGGCGACCTCGGCCTAAACCTGAAAAACTCGGGTCCGGGCGGCTTGATGCTGGACGGCTAGAACTTGGTGGCGGCGGAGCAGGAAGAGGTTGTTGACCCCGTCGTGGGTGGACAGGAAGCGTTCTGCCTGGCCGGCTGACTTGAAGCGTTTTATCTGTTGCTCCCGTTGTCACATGGGCCGGTGCGAGTTCCCTGACCGGTTGTAGTCATCCAGCGGGCTCCTCGCGGCGCTCGATGCGGCTGAGCTGGAGCACGACCCGCGCTTTACCCCACGGCGCAACCGGGTAGTGAACTACGTGGCTCTGCGGGCCAAGCTGCAGGCCCGGTTCGAACGCCAGCCCCAGGCGCACTGGCTGGAGCGGCTGGCTACGCAGGATGTGCCGCACGCCCCAGTTCTGTCCATCGGCGAGGTCGCCGGCAACGCGCAGGTGCGCCACCTCGGCGCCCTGATGGACAGCCCGCATCCCGGCGGCGGTAGCGTCCGCAGCCTCGCCCCGCCCTGGAGGGTCGATGGAAGCCGTTCCGCCCCGCCCCGCCCCGCTCCGGTACTCGGAGCCCATACTGCCGAGGTGCTGGCATGAAGCCGATCTGTTCAAGCATGGGATACAGCACCACCGACCGCGTGGTAGTGTGGGGTCACGACCTGCCGGGCGAGAGTCTGGGCAGGCTTGACCTGGGCGCGATGGCGTATCTGGAAATCACCGGCCGCATGCCGACCGAGGGCGAGGCGCGGGTGTTCAACGCCCTGTTGGTGACGCTGGTGGAGCACGGCATGACGCCGCAGGCGATGGCCGCGCGACTGGTGTTCATGGGAGCCCCCGACTCGCTGCAGGGCGCTGTGGCGGCCGGGCTGTGCGGTGTCGGTTCGCGCTTCGGCGGCGGAGCCGAAGCGGCGGCTCGCATGCTTCAGGAGGCAAGAGGGGAGGATGCGGCCACCATCGGGCGACTCTGCCGCGGCATCGCCGTCATCGGCCGCGCGGTCGGCCTGGTCGGTCACATCGCGGAGGAGTTGCGCAACCCGATTGCCCCAACGCTGTGGCAGCAGACGGAGGAGGAGGTCACGCAGTGTTGCCTCGCAGAGGAAGCCCCTTGAGCAAGCCGCCCGGTCAGGGGCGGCGGCCCGACGGGTGCAGCGCGCGCCGGCTGCTCACTCGGCCGCGACCGCCGCCACGACCGTCTTCCCCGTCAACCGATCCGCCCTGCTTCCTCCTCCGGTGGTGTGAACGACCTTGCATCGAACGCTCGACATTGCCCTCGGCATGCCACATCTTGGCGGAGCTTAGACAGCTAAGAATAGGGGATGGAACGATGCTGACGGCAGCCGAGAACGAACTTCTCAGCAAGGTCGAGGGCGACGCCCCGATGGGGCGGTTGATGCGGCAATTCTGGTTGCCGGCTTGCTTGTCCGAGGAAATCCCGGTCAAGGACGGCGATCCAGTGCGGGTGCGCCTGTTGGGCGAGGACCTGGTCGCGTTCCGTGACAGCGAGGGCCGCATCGGCGTCGTTGACGAATACTGCCCGCATCGCGGCGCGTCGCTGTTTTTGGGCCGAAACGAGAACTGCGGCCTGCGCTGCCTTTACCACGGCTGGAAAGTCGACGTGGACGGCAACGTGCTGGAAATGGCGTCGGAACCGCCTGAAAGCCCGTTCAAGGACAGGGTGAAGCACGTCGCCTACCCGACCGAGGAGGCCGGCGGCTTCGTATGGGTGTTCATGGGCGACCGCGCCAACATGCCCGCGTTCGAGCCGCCATTGTTCGCGCCTACCCCTGATACGCGCGTCAGCGTCCTTAAAGTCCACGTGCGCGCGAACTGGGCACAGTGCTTGGAAGGCGCGATCGACTCCGCCCATAGCTCCAGCCTTCACTCCACGGACATGCCCCCGGCGATGGTCGGCCGCTCCACGGCGACGGCGACGGCGTGGCAGCGCCCGTCCACCGACAAGGCGCCCCGGCTGGAGGTGGAGCCGACGAGCTACGGCTTCAAATACGCCGCCGTGCGCCGGCCGATCCGCAACGCGGCGACGCAGAACTATGTCCGTGTCACGCACTACGTGGCGCCAATCAC
>CAXSFF010000661.1:0-3137 GCA_964236035.1 uncultured Acetobacteraceae bacterium | reverse complement strand
GCAGCACTCGCCGCGTAAGTTCCTTCATGGTGTCTCATCAACCGGGGCCGGTACACCATCCTGCACCACATCACCGGCAACAGCCTGCGCGACCACCGCGACCGCGCCCTGATCGCGCTCGGCATGGCCGCTGCCCTGCGGCGCTCCGAGCTGGCGGCGCTGCGCGTCGAGGACCTGGCGCGCGACGCCAAGGGGCTGCGCATCGCAGTTCAACGCCAGGCCAGCCGAGATCAAGCGGCTGCTGCGTGGCGAGCTGGAGGCGGCACGCACCCGCGAACTCACCGACGAGATGCTCGCTGCCAGCCTGCCGCTGTAATCCAGGTCACTGACGCTGATCGTGAGCACGCAGCGGCGATGTTGAGCACCAATCACCAAGCGTGAGCATGGAAACGCCTAATGTGAGCACGACGGCCTACTCGCGATCAGCCAATTCGAGCAGGATCTGGCGATGAAAGCGAGCACAGCCGCCGATGATGTCGAGCGGCTGCACCTAGGCGTCGTCGACTATACGCTCGGCATCATTGCCTTGATGTCACGCAGCGAGACACGCACGGCCTCAGCTTTGCCTCGATCGATACACCCGTCATCTTCGCGCTACCGGCCCGCATGACATGGTCTGATGGACCAGAAGTGCAACTGTGATGCCAGACGGAGCGGAAATACGCCGGCTCGCCTGCTCGATCCAATCACGGCAGACTTGAAACACCCCGACCGGTGGAGGAGCATGGACCTCGGGCGAAACAACCCGCCGCGTCAACCAAGACTCTGCCCTCGATCCCCGGAACTTGGCCGCGATGGAGCTCCCGATGAGAACGCGCCTCCTATCGTCCGGCCTGTTCGTCCTGTCGACGTGCCTGTCGATGCCAGTTCTCGCCGACGACGGCGATGACAGGCGGCAGATTGGCGAGCGCCCCAGCTACGCCGACTGCGTCCGGGAATCAGGAGGCATCACCGCCTCGATCCTGAACTGCGATGAACAGGAACAGAAGTACCAGGACCGTCGCATCAACGTCACGTATCGCACCCTAATGACGACCGTTCCGGCCGCCCAGCGGCAGGACCTGAGGCAGCAAGAGCGGGCCTGGATCAAGGATCGCGACAGCAAGTGCGCGCAGCCGAGCGACTCCGGAACCGCCGGTGACGTAAACTACTCAAGCTGCTTCCTGGACGAGACGGCGCGACAGGCGACCAAGCTGCAGAACATGATGGAGAAGGCAAAGCCATGAGCGAATCGACCGGGACGGCCTGGCAGCTGGGCTCGGTCTCGGCTCACTACGAGGCGAACGGCCTGAACCCAGGCACGGTATCGAGCGGCCGAGGCGACCACGGCGGCGTATCGTACGGCATCTACCAGTTGTCCAGCAAGAGCGGGACCGTACAGGAATACTTGGGACAGTCGTCCTACGGACAGAAGTTCGAGGGGCTCACTCCGGCGACTACTCCGTTCAACAACCGGTGGACCGATGTTGCCCACTCCGACGCCAACTTCGGTCCAGACCAGAGAGACTTCATCGCCAGGTCCCACTTCCAGCCCCGCATCGACGAGCTGAAGGCCGACGGCATCGACCTGTCCCAACGCGGGATGGCTGTCCGGGAAGCACTGTGGAGCACGTCGGTCCAGTATCGTGGCCTGGCAAGACAGGTGTTCGAGGGCGCACTGCAGGGCAGGTTCGGCACGAACTACCAGGCCAACCTGGACAGGTTGTCGGACAAGGACATCGTGTCCGCCATTCAGGACTACAAGCTCGACCACGTCGACCAGAGCTTCCACAGCTCGAGCGCCCTCGTGCGGGACAGCATCCGCGACCGCATCACACATGAGAAACAGGATCTGGTCAGTCTGGCCGAGGGTAGAACCCCTGACTACGGCCACGCATCCCCGACCACATCCGTGCTGCGGGAGGGATCGCGCGGCGACGGGGTGCAGAGGCTGCAGGGCCAGCTCAATCAACTTGGCTACACCGACGATCAGAACCACGTTCTTGGCATGGACGGGCACTTCGGTGCGTCAACGCGGCAGGCGGTTCAGGCGTTTCAGCGCGACGAGGGGCTCGCAGCAGACGGCGTCGTCGGCCGCGGCACCTGGCGCCTCCTCGACCATGCGACCGAGCCGCAGCAGGCGCTGAACGGCGCCGCCCCGTCCGCCGCAGGGGGTGTCGTGGGTGCTGTGGCTGGCGGCGTCACCGGGGACTGGGTCGGGCGTCGGATGTTTGATCGGGTGAAGGGGATGTTCGGGTCTCCGGCGGAGAGCGAGGCACCCGCAGCGTCTCCGAAGCCAGGGGCGGCACCCAAGGCGCCTAGTGAGGTAACGATTGCGGGTGTGGGCGCTGCTTCGAGGTCGGATGTGGGTGCGGGCACGGCCGTGGCTGGAGCGAATACCGCGGCGGCCAGCCCGGGCAGGGCGGTCGAGGCAATCAGAGCGTGGGAGGTCGAGGCTCGTGCCATGTGGCAGGCGTCGGTGATGGCCAGGCCAGCGGCGCAAGGTAAGGATGCAATGACTGCGGCCGGCGTCGGGTTAACGGCCAGCGCTCGTTCCGAGGCGGGAGCATCCGGGTCAGCGCAGTCGGGGGCTGGGGCGTCAAATGTACCGGCCGTGGATGGACGTACCTACTGGAGTTCGCTGGCGAAGGGAGCAGCGGCTGCAAGCGGGGGCGCCGGGAGTGCTGCTGGTCTAAGCGATGAGGGGCGTGCGGTGACGCCCGAAAAGCAGATTTCTGGGCCGGAGAACCTTGCATCAGCAAGTGCTCCAACGGTTCGTCTGCGCTTTTGAAATCTTATCTGCCGTGAGCCGCTGATTTACTCTTATGGCCTTGTTTACAACCGAATCGAGGACCATGAGGAAGTGTGGGACGTTCATGCCGCTGCTGCTTGACTGGCACTGGCCGGGTTATCGTTGGCGAGCCCCGGATGCCACCGCTCGAACAATGACCGAAGCGTGCCGTCGAGAGCGCGGGTGCGGGTTTGCAGCAGCAGGTGTGCGCCACGCCGGATCCACTGCATCTGCTGGCGCTTGGCAAAACGCTTGCTGACCACCGCGTTAACCGTGCTCTCGGCCATTGTCGATGAGATGCGCTCCCCTGACCGGAACCGCTCGCCGTAGTTGATCAGGCTGCCCGCGTTCGACCTGATGTAGACGG